>JASHRZ010000371.1 GCA_030037055.1 Alphaproteobacteria bacterium | reverse complement strand
ATAATTTCTTCACCGGCGTCCCCGCGCCCGCGGGCGCCGGCCTGGTCATGATCCCGATGTTCGTCAGCTTCGAGTTCGGCCTCACCTTCGCCCGCTCGCCCTATCTCAACGGCGTCGTGCTTGCCGGCGTCGCCGCGCTGATGGTGAGCCGGGTGCCGACCTTCTCGTTCAAGCGCTTCCGCATACCCGGCGAATGGGTCCTGCCGATGCTGCTGGTGATCGGCGCGCTCGCGGCCTTCCTCACCACCGAGCCCTGGGGAACGCTGCTGGTCGTCGGCGCGCTCTATATCGGCTCCATCCCGGTCAGCATCCGCTCCTACCGCAAGCTGCGCGAGGCCGCCGAGGAGCTGCGCGCCAGCGGCCGCAGCGAGGAACCACAGGCCGCGCCCGGCGAGCCCGCTGATCACTAGCGCGCGTTTCGTCCAGCCGGAATCATCAGCCGATAGATGCCCTCGCCCTCAAGGGGGAGGGGCTGCTCGGGCGCCGCTGGATGTGATGTGCGAATACGAAAGTACGCGGCGGAGAGCGAAGCGCGAAGCTCAATATCGAAATCGATGGCGGGCAGCATGCCGAGAGCGGCAGCGGCGCGCTGCGCACGCGCTGGCTCAAAGCATGCGGCTATCGGGTCATAGGCTTCCGGAACAATGAGGTGCTGAGCAGCACGAAGGGTGTGCGGGCGGCCATTCTTGACGCGCTTCGCACAGACAACCGTCCGGTCGCTGAGTGATCCCCACCTTCACGAGGGCCTTCGGCCTCGGGCACCCTCGCCCTCAAGGGAGGGCTGCGCGGGCGCTGCTCGATGTGCGGATACGAAACTGCGTCGCAGAGGGCTTTTGGCGGCCGGGTCCGGCTCATCGGGATTTGCGCTAGCGCGCGCCGACCGCGGCGGCGGGCCGCGCCGCGCTTTCGCCGGCAGGTGGCGGGCGCTGGTCGCCGAGCCGCGGCAGGGTCACCGTGATGGTGGTGCCGCGGCCGGGATGGCTGTCGATCGCGAGGCGGCCGCCATGCAGCTCGACGATCGCCTTGGCGAGGGGCAGGCCCAGACCGGTACCATCGTAGCGCCGCGTCATGGTACTGTCGACCTGGCCGAAGGCGGTGAGCGCGATCTCGATGTCCTCCTCGCGCATGCCGATGCCGGTATCGGCGATGGTGACCGCCACCTCGCCGTCGCCGTTGACCTCGGCGCGCACCATGACCCTGCCGCCCTGCGGCGTGAATTTGACGGCATTGGCAAGCAGGTTGATGAACACCTGCTGCAGCATGCGGGCGCTGCCGATCACCACCGGCAGCGGACGGTCGAGGTCGAGTGAGACGGCGATGTTCTCCGCTTCCGCCTGGGTCTGCACCATGCGCATCGCCGCCTCGATCGTCGGCGCGAGATGAACACGTTCCTCCCGGTCGAGCGTCGCCTTGCCGGCCTCGATCTTGGAGAGGTCGAGGATGTCGTTGATGATGCGCAGCAGGTGGCAGCCGCTGTCGTAGATGTCCTTGAGGTATTCGAGATAGCGGGCATTGTCGATCGGGCCGAAGGTCTCGCTGCGGATGGCCTCGGAAAAGCCGATGATGGCGTTGAGCGGCGTGCGCAGCTCGTGGCTGGTATTGGCGAGAAAGGCGGATTTGGTGCGGTCCGCGCGCTCGGCGTCCTCCTTGGCGCGGCGCAGCTTCATCTCGGTGACGCGGTGGCTCTCGACCTCGCGCTCGAACTGCCGCTGCTGCGCCACGACGATGCCGGCATAGTAGAGCGCCAGCAGCGCGACGAAGAGGCAGTTGCAGAGCGTCGAGACGATGCCGATGCCCGACAGCGCCGCCACCGGCACGTGCTCGGGAAACGGCACGCCCAGCTCACGGAGCGCATAGAAGACCAGAATCTGCAGGAAGATCAGCGCCAGGGTCAGCAGCCGAAGCCGCGTATGGGCGCCGAGATAGAGCGCGCCGGCCAGCGGCACCACCCCGATCCAGGTCAGAAAGGGCGAGCTGACCCCGCCATATTCGAAGCACCCGAACAGGATGAGAAAGGCGAGGTGCTGCACCGAGACCGGCGCCAAGACCAACAGCTGCCCGGTCGCCCGCAGCACGAAAGGATAGGCGAAGAAGCTGACGATCAGCCCAAGGATGGTCCAATAGCCGATGCCGGGATGCGGGTCGATGGCGCCGAGATCGGCGGCCAGAATGAGGCCCAGCGGCATGCCGAAAAGATGCGCGCCGACATACATCCGCGCCCGGCGATGGACCGTGGCGTCGCGACGCAATTCTCCGGGAATGAACCAGTCGAGCAGCGGCAGGACAACCGCTGTCTGAAGGCTGGGCATGAGGGCGCCGGCTCCGGGCTGCGCGCAGTCTCCTAGCGTCGACATAATAGCCCGGCAATAGCTTAACGGAGAATTACCCCAGCACCCGGTCGGCGACGAAGGGGTTGTCCAGCCTTTCGCGCCCGAAGGTGGAGAGCGGACCGTGCCCCGGCACGAAGGTGACGTCGTTGCCCAGCGGCCAGAGCTTGGTCGTGATCGAGCGGATCAAGGCCGCCTGATCGCCGCGCGGAAAGTCGCTGCGGCCGATCGAGCCGCGGAACAGCACGTCGCCGACGAAAGCGAGACGCGCGGCGGCGTGGTGGAGCACGACATGCCCCGGCGTATGCCCAGGACAATGATGGACCGAAAGCGTCTGCTCGCCGATGGTCACACTGTCGCCGTCCTCGAGCCAGCGGTCGGGGGTGAAGGGCCGGCACTCGCTCATGCCGTAGCGCGCGCCTTGCTCGGCGATGCGGTCGATCCAGAAGGCGTCCTCGCGCTGCGGACCCTCGATGGCGATGCCGAGCTCTTCGGCAAGCGCCGCGGCGGCGCCGGCATGATCGAGATGCCCGTGCGTCACCAGCACCTTTTCGATGACGACGCCCTGCGTCTCGGCGGCGGCGAGGATGCGCTCAATCTCGCCGCCGGGGTCGACAACCGCGGCGCGACGGCTCTGCGCGCACCAGACCAGCGAGCAGTTCTGCTGAAACGGCGTCACCGGAATGATGACGCCTTGAAGGGGAGGTTCCGCCGCCACGGGCCAGGGTCCGCCGGTGATTGATGGC
>JASHRZ010000370.1 GCA_030037055.1 Alphaproteobacteria bacterium | reverse complement strand
AAGGCCGCGCGGTAAAGGCGGGCAAGACGCGCGATCCGGCTCGTGGAAGCAGCCTCGATCGTCCGCGCGTCCGCGTTCCCGGGCGAGCCCTCGCCGATCAAGCTTTCGATACGCCGAGCTTCGGCTTGCTGCCGGGCGTCAAGCTCCGAGAGATCGCGCTGTAACGATGCAAGTTGCGCCTGCGCCTGGAGGAGCTTGGGCTGCCACCGGGCGAGCTCTCAGGCTATCTCTTCCTGGATGACCTGCTGCTGGCGGCGATTTTGCGAGTCGATGTAGGCCAAGCACGTCGCGAACTCCGCACGCTTCGCCGCCTCATGCTTCTCCGCTTTGGCCTGGCGGATCGACGCCGGGGGACACAGGCGTCTGGGCGGAAAGGACACACAACGGGGAGGGGTGCATCTTGACGTCCGAAACCAAATCGATTAGCAGCCGGAGACCGCGTTGTTCAATGGTCGTGATAGCGAGCGGCAGCAGTTATCGTTTTCCGGATTGGCACAAGGAACCCAAATGGCTACTCTGACGATCGGAACCTAGCTGGCAGGTTGCTGAAAAACCCAGTTGAGCGCTCCAGGTAAGCAACATTGGTTCAATGTCTTGGCCTGCCATCACGAAAGATTCGACGCGGCGGGTTCTGGGATTCTTAAATTGCGCATCCGGCATCGCTCTCCGAGTTTTTCAGCATCCTGCTAGGCTATCTGTTGGAGTAGACGGCCCCGACGGCATCAAGCGTGTAAGAATGAGGTCGTTGTAGATCTCAGACAAAAGAGACCGTCCATGGAACAGATTACCCGAATTGCAATGGATACATCGAAACACGTTTTCCATCTTCACGGGATGACCGCCGGCGAAGAGCCGGCTCTGCGGAAGAAGCTACGACGCAACGAGATGGTGACATTCCACATATGGAGAATGCCGGTTGAATCCTTTGGATGAATGCGAAGTCACGATCCGCCGCCAAGACGGCAAGATCATTGCCGGGGTGCCCGAACTTAATCTTTTTGCGAGCGCCGATACCGTGGACGCGGCGATAGAGCTTCTTGCGGAAAAGAAGAGGCAGCTTGCGGACCATGTCCGGCCAGTCGACGCGTTGGGCCGACATTTTTCCCCGAAGCAGCAGAACCCGACCCGCGGCTCCGCCCTGAACGACATCCAGCGATTCGCGATCAAATCTGCCATAGCCGCTGCTGCCGTGGCGCTCTGCATCGTCGTGATCGAGTACGAGGTCGAAGAGGTCATTGATCACACAGCCGCTCAGTTCGAGCCGATCATGCATCGCATTGCCGCACGAATCGGGTCGACCGGTGGCAAGCGGTTCTGGACGACGATCGGAAACGATATCGAACGCTACGCCGATTCCAGAAACGATTTAACGGAAGATAAAAAGGCGCTGCTGCTCAAAGATATCCGGGTGATCGTCGAGCGTTGGCGCCCGTTCGTTGCCGAAGCTGCGCGTCTGTTCCAAAATCCCGATGAAGCGTCCGTGCCGCAGCAGGCCAAATAAGAAGAATCCCGATCTTTCCTCGACAGCCTCCGTTTTTTGGCCTTCCACCGAGTGCTGCTTTGCGCGCGTTTTGGCGCGCGCGATTTTGGCTGATGCTGTGGCGTTGCGGGCTACCCGGCTGCGGGCCACGATTGCCTTCCGCCGCGCCCCTGCCGAGCGATTCTATACTGAGGCTCGTGGTGCTGCGCCGCAGGTAGTAGACGGCCTGGTAGAGGTGTTCGGCTGCTCCAGTGAGCGAGGTAACGACGTAGCGGATATCGAGGCCGAGCCGCGTCGCCTCAAGGCGGGCGATGACGCGGTGCCGCTCGTCCCAGCTCTTGGCGCCATGGCGCAGCTTGCTCGAGCGGCGCAGCTTCAGCGTTCCGCTCACGGCACGGCTGACGCACAGCGCTTCGCCCACCGGGTGGAGCATGGCGGCGAGAAGTCGTTGCCGGCGAGACCGAAGATGTAGTCGATTCCAACGGCTTCGCACTAGGCCATCGCCTCGTCCCGGCCTAACGGCTGTCACCGCGTACTAGAATATGCACCTTGGGCCAGTGGCGGCGAATGTGGCCGATCACATGCTTCAGGATCGTGCGCGCCTCAACCCCGCTCCGCGTCTTGCCTGGACGCAGGGACCGATAGAGCGGGTCCAGGCTTTGTTCTTCATTGAAGATCGGTATAACAACCGAAAGGTCCATTCCCCACCCGCCCTCGCCGCTTCCGGTCTCAGTCCGCGGACGCGCAAGGCCGCGCGAGTGAAGAAAACGCCAGCAGGCCAAGAACGCTATCACCACCGCATTCCCGCCAGACCCCACCTTGTCCGCGCGGCCGCAGGCATTGACTCCTGTCCGTTTGCTCAGCATCTTGCACCCCATCCCCGGCTGGCGCAAAGCAGCCGTCCGCGCCCGTTCCCTCACCGTTCTCGAGGACTGGATGGCCGAGATCAACCTCCTGCGTCGTTATCCGCGATCCAAGCGAAACATTGAAAAGCGCACCAGCGCGCAAAGCGCGGAGAATATTTGCATTGCGCGGGAATACAGCCGGGAATACTTCGACGGATCGCGAGACACGGGCTATGGCGGCTACCGCTACGACGGCCGCTGGATGGCGATTGCCGAGGACATGGTAGCGCACTGGGGCCTCAAGCCCGGCGACCGGGTCCTTGACGTCGGCTGCGCCAAGGGGTTCCTGGTCAAGGACTTGATGAAAGTCTGCCCAGGGCTCGAAGTGTTCGGCGTCGATATCTCCGAATACGCGTTGATGCATTGCGAGCCCGAGGTCGTCGGCCGGCTTCATCTCGGCAACTGCGTGAGGATGCCGTTCCCCGACAACAGCTTTGCCGCAGTCGTCGCCATCAACGTCGTACATAACCTCGAGCGCTCCCACTGCATTACCGCCGTGCGCGAGATTGAGCGACTGGCGCCGGGTCGCGGATATATCCAGGTCGATTCCTACCGCACGACCGAGGAGCGCGAGCTCTTCCTGAGTTGGGTGCTGACGGCGAAGACGCATTACGATCCGGCGGGCTGGCGCCAGCTCTTTTGGGAAGCCGGCTATACCGGCGACTATTATTGGACGATCATTGAGTGAGCAGATGAAAGCCTCCATCCCTGCCCGAGCCAACAGCTTCGACGAGGCTCTCGCTCGGGAACGCTGCCGGCGGTATCGCCGGCGCATTCTTGACATTTCCCAACAGGTCTCTGCCCTCCATATCGGCTCGGCCTATTCCTGCACCGAGATCGTTGATTGCATGTATCACGCGCTGATACGCAATAACGCCAACGGATCGCCGCGCGACACCTTCCTTATGTCGAAGGGTCACGGCTGCATGATCCAGTATGTGATCCTCGAGGAGCTCGGGATCCTGAGCCGCGCCGATCTCGACGCCTATTGCACGCCCAACGGCAGGCTCGGCGTCCATCCCGATTACGGCAGCCCCGGCATCGTCGCCGCCACCGGGTCGCTCGGCCATGGCCTCTCTATGGCCTGCGGCATGGCGCTCGCCGAGAAGGGCCGCAAGACGGGGAATGTCATCTACACCGTGCTGAGCGACGGCGAGGTCCAGGAAGGCTCGACCTGGGAGGCGGTGATGATGGCCTCCTCGCTTCGCTGCGACAACCTCGTTGCCGCCGTCGACAACAACGATTTTCAGAGCCTCGGTCGGACCTCGGAGACGCATCCGAGCTTCTATCCCCTGCTTGACAAGTTTCGCGCCTTCGGCTGGGAAGCGGTCGAGGTCGACGGGCACGATTCGCGCGCGATCTTCGAAGCCGTGACCGAGCGCGAGGGCAGCCGGCCCTTCATGCTCGTGGCCAAGACCACAAAGGGCAAGGGCGTTAGCTACATGGAGAACGTGCCGATCTGGCACTATCGCTCGCCCAACAAGGACGAGTACAGCCGCGCGGTCGAAGAGCTGGAGGCCGCGCGATGAGGAACACCTTTTCCGAGGTGCTGTACCAGGAAGCGAGCAGGAATCCCGACATCTACATCGTCGTTGCCGACATCTCGCCGGCCGGCAGCATGTCGAAGTTCAGCATGCAATATCCCGAGCGCTTCATCAATGTCGGCGTCGCCGAGCAGAGCATGATCGGGATTTGCGCCGGACTCGCGCTCAAGGGGTGCCGACCCTTTGCCTATACAATCGCCACCTTCTCGCTCTACCGGCCGTTCGAGATGGTGCGCGACGATCTCTGTTATCAGAATCTGCCGGTGACCGTGGTCGGCATGGGCGCCGGCGTCATTTATTCTACGCTGGGCGGCACCCACCACACGATGGAGGACATCGCCATCGCCGGCGCCATTCCCAACATGCAGATCGTGGCGCCTTGCGATCCCGCGGAATGCACCGAGGCGACGCGATGGTGCGCGCAGCAGAAGAACGGGCCGGTCTATCTCCGGATCGGCAAGGCCGGTGAGCCAGATCTGACCAGAGGCGCCGATCCCTGGGTATTCGGCAAGCTACGCTACCTCCGTCGCGGCGCGGATGTCTGCATCCTCACCTATGGCGTCATCACCAAGATGGCGATGGCGCTCGCCGATCGTCTCGCCGCACGAGGAAAGTCGGTGTCGGTCGTTTCTGTGCATACGGTGAAGCCACTCGACTGCGAAGGCATCATCGCGGCGCTCAGCGGTCACCGGCATGTCATCGTCATCGAGGAGCATGTGCCTCAAGGCGGCCTTGCGCCGCAGACCAAGCAGATTGCCTGGGATATTCACGCGGAATGCCGGCTCGATACTTTCACGCTTCAGGATCACTTCATCCACAACTACGGCAGCCATGACGACCTGCTGGCGGCGCATGGCCTGAGCATCGCTAAGATCGCACAGCGTATCGGACTTGACTGAGCAAGGCGGGTATGACCGGCGATCGGCGCAATGATACGCTTGCGATTTTCGGCGGCGAGCCCGTGCGGCGCGAGCGCATGCCGCCACGCTTGGCGCTCGGCGACGACGAACTGCGCATGATCCAGGAATGCGTCGCGTATTATCGTGAGCTTCAAGTCGATCCCGGTTACCAGGGCCCGTTCGAGAAGCTTTATACCGATGCCTTCGTTGATCTTATGGGTGGCGGCTATGCCGATGCGGTCGCGACCGGGACCGCCAGTCTTTACGTCGGCCTCGCCGCCCTCGGCCTGCCCACGGGCAGCGACGTGTTGGTCTCGCCAATCACCGATCCGGGGACGCTGAGCGCGATCATCCTCCACGGCCTCAAGCCGCGCCTGTGCGACAGCAAACCCGACAGCTACAACATCGGCGTCGAGCAGGTGCGCGAACGGCTTGATCCGAACGTCTCGGCGATCATCATCGTCCACGCAGCAGGGCAGGCCGCCGAGGCCGACAAGATCGTGCACGAAGCCCGTGCGCGAGGCGTCAAAGTGCTCGAAGACTGTAGCCAAGCGCACGGTGCGATGATCGCCGGCCGACCGGTCGGGACATTCGGCGACATCGCCGCCTTCTCGACGATGTACCGCAAGGCGCATATGACCGGCGCCTCCGGCGGCGTCGTCTACAGCCGCGACCTCGATCTCTTCCGCCGGGCGCTCGCACATGCCGATCGCGGCAAGCCGCGCTGGCGGGAGGACTTCAGCGATCGCGATCCCGCGGGCTATCTCTTCCCCGCGCTCAATCTGCATACCGACGAGATCTCCTGCGCCATCGGCCTCGCCTCGCTGAAGCGGCTCGCCCTTACGATCATGCGCCGGCTTTCCTTTGTTGCCGACGTGGCGGCGGGATTAGCAGAGCATGCGCAGATATGCCGCCCGTACGCGCACAGTCCCGGCGATTCGCCGTTCTACTATCCCGTGGTCGTGGATACTGACAAGATCAGCTGCAGCAAGACCGAATTCGCACAAGCGGTACTCAAGGAGGGCATCGACCTCAATCCGCACTATTGCTACGTCGTCGACGAGTGGCCATGGGTCCGGCCTTATCTGGCTGACGGCTTTCGCACGGAGAACGCCCGCAGCATTCGCGACCGCTCCTTCAATCTCTATCTCAATGAAAACTACGGTGAGCGCGAGGCCGAAGACACGGTGAACGCGGTCCTAAAGGTGGAGCGGTATTTTCAGAAGTAGCCCGACGCGCCCGTTGCCCGTTACACGCAAACCTTGCGCCGGCCGCAACTACAGGTCGAATTCGATCGTCATGCTGGCGCAGCGCGCGGGCAAGGCCTGAGGGCTTCGCCGGTCCTCAATCCATGTGCCGATCCGGGCGAGCGGCCCGCAGACGGCGAGGGTTGCGATGATGATCGCCAAACCCCGGCTGCTCGACATATCGTGCCGCTCCAGCATTCTCGCGAACCAGCGCATGGCGAGCGCGCCGCAAGTCGATCCCGCCAGGAAGATGCGGGAGGCGCCGACGAGCGGGAATAACCTCTTGGTGAATTCGGAGGTCCAGGCGTCTAGCGGACGCAGTCCGGCGTTGTGATGAAACACGAT
>JASHRZ010000369.1 GCA_030037055.1 Alphaproteobacteria bacterium | reverse complement strand
GCTATTGATATAGATCAATGCGCCGCGGTGCGCGGCGCCCAGCGTGCCAATAGCATCTGATTCCGCGAGACCATGAAAGTGCGAAGCATAAGCGGAATCACGACCCGATCTTAGGGAGATCGCCATGGGTTACGTGACGTGGATACTGGCGCTGCTCGGCCTGACCGCAGCCGTCGTTATCGGGCTGGTAATCCTCTATCTCGTAGTCAGCGGTATTACCAATTTGATGACGCTGCGCACGCGCCGGCGGACGCTGGTTCTGCACGGGTGAGAGTTCCGCGCCTGCCCGTCCTAGTATTGACGCGGCTTTAGGCGATGTTGACGCCGTCAGAGGGATAGTACCTTGCACTCGATCCGCAATGGATCACGTCGAACGGTTGCGACGACGTCGGCGCTTCCCCTGATGTGCCATCGACAGCGGACCTTTGGGCAAGCCCGGAAAACGACGGATCGGGTAAAAATACTCGGGAAGGAGGGGACCGCAGATGCGGTCCACGATCCTTGGCTCCGACGTGCCCTGAATGTCCTTACTGCTTTCGACGGCTGAGCGCACTCCAAGCCGCTGGCGGAAGTCAGGCGATCGGTATACGCCGCGGCTTCGCCTCTTTTGCCTTCTTGAGGGTCAGGATCAGCACGCCGTTTTCGAGATCCGCGCTGATGTTCTCCTGGTCGATCTTGTCGGACAGGGTAAAGGCCCGCGCATAATGGCCGACGTTGTATTCGGTATAGACCGGCTCCAGCCCTCATATTTCGAAAAGTCGATCCGACCCTCCACCCGCAGCACATCGTCTTCGAGCCTGACGTCGACATCCTTCCGCTCAACGCCCGGCATCTCCATCACGACCGTCAATGCGTCATCGCTCTCGAAGATGTCGGTGTTGGGAACGTAATACCTCGCCGGGAGGGTCTTCTCTTCCTTGGCAGCAAGTTCTTTCTTCTCTGAACCTCGAGTGCGCGTGAAGTCGCCATGATGCCCTCCGGATAGCGATTTGGTCAGCTGATCTTGATCGATTTCGGCTTGTCCCGTTCCGCTCGAGGGAGGAACAAGGCCAAGATTCCATCGTGGCATTCGGCCGTGACACGATCAGGGTCGATCTCCATCGGAATGGTGACGGTGCGGTCGAAGGCGCCGGTAAGGCGCTCGCGCCGATGGAGGCTCGCCTTGCTCGGGTAGTCGATCGTCTTGGTGCCGGCGATCCGCACGGTGTTTCCCTGGATATGGACATCCAGGTTCGACTTGCTGATGCCGGGCACCTCGGCGATGATCAGGACCTCGTCGCGCGTGCGGAACACGTTGATCGGCGGATATGAACCGCCTCCGCTTGGGCTCGATTCGAGCCAACGGCTCTGCCGGAAGGTGTCCAACGCTCGCTGCAGGTCGAGCAGCGCCTCGAATGGATCCTATGACAGCATCGGCATCCCTTTCGTCGCTGCGGACTATTACCTAAGGCCAGGGGAGCGCGGCTTAAAACAGGATCGTCCTGCGCGGCAAGCCCACACGCCCGCCCGGTTGGCACTGCCTGACCTCGAGTGCCAATCGAGCTGGTGAAGGTTGGCGCGAAGTTCAAGGGAGTCTTGGTTTTGCGCCTGACCGGGATCTCTCATGCGCGGGTTGAAGACGGGCGGTGACGGCCCTTCGCCTGTGGCTCCGGCGAGAATGCGGCCGCGAGCCCTGAACCGGCGGCGCGGCTCATGGCGCTGTGCGTCGGGGAGCGCCTTCCTTGAGGCGCGTGAGGCCGCCTGGTGGTCAACGCCGCGCTGAAGAAAAGCATTGACCGTCTGGCTTGAATACATCTAATCAGCCGGGGAATGAGCGCGAAAGCGGCGTGGCGAATGAGCTTTGAGACCTTCCTGGTGGCGATCGAGGCACCGCCTTGCGGCATGTTGCTTTGCATTGGCAAGTGGCACGCGGCGCCGAGCGAATGGCCGGCTGGAAGGACACCGATCCCGTCGCGATCGCTTCCTATCTGCCGATCGTCTGGTCCTGAAATACGACCGTGACTCCTTTAGGCTGTCGCGGGAACGCAGCAGCTCGTTCACTCTTGCCCATGCGTGGGGTCGCCGAGTCCCGCAAGGTCGGTTCCGGACGAAGCGGAATTCCCGTCGCCGAGGAGGCCAACGGTCCGCCGACTGCCGATCCACTCGAATAGCGGCTCAAGCTACACGACAAGAGGCCATGGATGCGACGAAGCCTCTTGCGGTAGCCGGGAAAGGAAGCATCGACAATGCGCGAGCAGCGCCGAGCGGCACGATGCCTGACGATGGCCAATGCGGAGGACCAGCCGGTCCTTCGGACCTTTCGCCAAGCGGCGGGACGCCCGAGCGCTCGAATAGAGCTTGACTCTCGCGGCGGCTCGGTCTAGAAGGGTTCTAAACTAGAAAAATCAGCAACGTCGAATGCGGCACTCGCCGCTTAAAAGGAGAATCGTCTATGCTTTGGAAGAAGCCCACCGTCATCGAAATTGCCGTAGGCTTGGAGATCAATTCTTACGCCTGCGCGGCGCTGCAGTAGATCTCGCATCTGTCGGTTTGCCACTCCGCCCCGCTCGGGCGGAGTGGCTCGTTTGTCGGACGCCGATTCTTGTCTTCCGCCGTGGCTGCCGCCGTTGGTCGAACCGCCGCAAGGCAAGACATCGCCCGTGAGGCGTGGAGGCTCGAGCGAAGGTCCGGCCCCAATGCGGGGCGCATCGACGAGCTGACGCCGTTGCAGTGGAGCTTTTTTCGCGATCCCGGCCGGCCGCGACCTCGTCACGGATGGCCGCGAGCCAAGCTCCATATGTGTAGAGAGCCGCGGCTCCGCGACGGCGCGCCGCGCTGCTAGACCGGCCGCCAGCAAGCGCGTATCATCCCCGAGCACAAGAAGCGACCAGCGGCTTACCCCTTTTGTCGCCGTAAACCAGAAGGCCCGCCCATCGAGAACGCGGGGCGCGCCAAATCGTAGCCTGGACGGAAGTGCGAATCTTGTCGATGAGCGGCTGTTTCAAGGCTTCAAAGAACGGCGCTGCCTTGATGACGTCAAGAAATGCCTTGGCGTGTTTCCTGGTCGAGGAAGATTTGCATGGCCCGATACTAGGGAGGGACGAATATGGAGTGTTGCTTGTCACGTGGCTCACCTACGGGCACCCGGCGGTCAGCACTCAGACCGCTTTTAGCTCCTTAAAGGCGTGCGAGGACGCCCGCGATGCAATCCCGAAGTATGCCGAGCGGATCAAGGCGGAATACGAACAGCGCGACAAGGAAGCCGCGCAGGCGGCCAACGGCCCGCACACGATTCCGCCCAGCGTGACCGCGGTGTGCACGCCCCAATAAAGCTCAATTCCGTGATTGGCACGACGCAAGGGGTCGCCGCCCGCGAGACTGGACAGCCGGTTCGCGTGACAACGAGATGCAGCTTGCGGTTGGCTGCTTCGCGGAGCGCGATGCCAGCGTCTGGCGATGCCCAACCTTCTTCTTGCCGCGCACAGCCGAAACCTTGCCCTCGGCTTTCGCGCGCGGCTGGATGGCGATATGGCCCGAGGTCATCGTCAGGACGCCAGCGGTCGCCAGCAGAATCTAGAACGACACGGCGCTGGCGTGCGGCTCTGCGCAATGTGGAAGACCCAGCCGAGGGTGCTCGCGCTAACCGCGCTGCCGATCAAAAGAAACGCGAACGTGAATCCATCCACGGCGCCGAAGAAGCCCATCCCGAAATAGCGGCTGATGACGAACAACATGAGATCGATCTCTGCGCCGATTCCAGTCCCGAGCTGGCCCGTTCCGGCCACCGGCCCCGAGCCCGAAACGCCGCTGGCGAGAATGGGGTTTCCCGCCACCGGAAAAAGCAGAAAGACGAGAACGATGCAGGGCGCGAAGATCCTGTCGACGCGATAGCCGGCGGCGATAAGCCCGCGGGGAACACCCCGATCGGTGAGCAGCGGCACGACGTGAACGATCGATCCATTGATCGTCGTCGCGGGCTGCAAGCGGCCGAGGCGCGCTGTATCCCTTTTCCCGAGAATTGTCGCATCCCCATCGACGGCGAAGCCGACGAGCGGGTCCTCGCGGGGTCACCGGCCTCCGAAGAGGGCCGAGCGTCCCGACATTGGCTAGCAAAACATCCGGATCGCGTCAGTCAATTTCGACGCAGGCCTTTGCGATCGCCTTCGTCAATTCGAAGAGGTGACGCCTGATCGCAGGATAGGGGATGCGATAATAGGCGCGGAGAAGCTCGAGCGTCTCGCGTGACATTGACTGGGGCGTCTCGCACGCCGCTGGGCGCTTGCCTGGCTCGCTCGCCCCGTCGCCCCCGGCGACAGCCGCCCCCTCGAAGAAATACGACACGGGCACGCCGAGCGCGCCGGCCAAACTGTGGAGCCTGCCCGCGCTGACGCGACTTGCGCCGCGCTCGTATTTCTGCACCTGTTGAAAGGTCACCCCGATGGCCTCTCCGAGCCGCTCCTGGCTCATGCCCAGGATCATCCGGCGCATTCGGATGCGTGAGCCGACATGTACGTCGACTGACGACCGTCGCTGGGATAAGGCACCGCTTCGCATGCTGCGCGCCTCGCGCCAAAGAGTGCAATCGATGATCCAGAGCGTCATTCGGGAAAGCCGATTTCGTTGCATCGCGTTGACGGCCAGCAGCGCTGATGCAGCACAGCATCCGGCTGCTGCATTGCCATCGCGCTCTCTCGCTCGCTCGCGAAAATTTCGACAGTGCCGCGCGCGCCTGCGCGCTTTAACCATAACCTGGTCGTCAGCGGTTAAAGCATGAACTTCGTCCATCATGAAAAACTTTTAAGCCGCAAGCTGCAGCGGCGCGATGATCTAGGTCAATTCATGGGCGGCGCGAGCCGGCCTACCTATTCTTCGAACCCTCTGCGCGAGATGCCGGTCCCGTATTCGTCGCCGGAACCGTTGCAGAGCCCGGAACGAGTCGCGCGGTTGCGATGTTGGCGGGTCGTGGATATTTTTTCGTGCGCTCCACCGCTGTTCGTTCTAGCATGGCGATATCGTCGATCTCGGCCGGGAGTCGGTGCGCGGGCCGTTGGATATACGATCTCCCAGGCGCAAGGGGATGCGCCGGCAGAAATTCGTGGTCGCGAGCGCGATGACTGCATACCGGCGCACCCATCCTTCTCTTGCGCGCGTTGCGTGCGAGCCTCTCGTTCTAAGCGCACTTTTGCCCATCCACGCTCCCGCGAGAGGCGGACGCCATGGCCAAGCGCGATCCTAGAACCGGCTTCGATCGATTTGAGACCGTCCTGGCGGAACACGGCTACCCGGAGCTGGTGAGCTCCTTTGAGGCGTTGATGCGCGCCCTCGCGGCAAAGTTGCCGCACCGCGGGGCGCCGCGCCTTCGACCGGATGGACAAGAGCGTCGACAGAGCGAGATGGCGCCGCCATCGAGACCCTCGGGAGTGCGGCAGCGCCGACGGCCCGATAGTCCGGACGCCATTCCTGCGGAGGGCGCGCGTCGCCTTGCCGCCGATCCGGTCGGCAAGGGAGCGGCTCGACTGGCGAAGCGGAATCGCGCGACGAGGACCGGCAAAGCGACCTGACGGCGCCGTCGGGTTCCCCGGACCCGCGGCGTCGCGTCCATCGGCGCGGTGGGCGCCGGCCTTGACCACAAATCGAACATGTTCGACTATTGGCGGAAAGCGCCTGGAGTCGCCATGGCAGACCGCAAATCGGCCCTCGTCACCGGCGCCTCGAACGGCATCGGCTGCGCCGCCACGCTGGCGCTGGCGCGGGCGGGTTACGATGTCGCCATCAACTACCGCAGCAGCGACGCCGCGGCGCGCTCGGTCGCTGCCGAGGCGGAGCGGCTCGGCGCCCGCACGCTGCTGTGCAGATGCGACGTGGCGGACGATGCCGGGGTGCGCGCCATGCTGCGCGCGGTGGAGCGCGAATTCGCCAAGCTCGATGCGCTGATCAACAACGCCGGAACGACGAGCAAAGTGCCGCCGCGCGATCTCGACGCCCTCTCGGTCGAGGAATGGGACCGAATCTTCGCCGTCAATGTGCGCGGCGTCTTCCTGGTGACGCGCGCGGCCTTGCCGCTGCTGCGCAAGGCGCCTGCGCCTGCCATCGTCAACACCGCGAGCATCGTGGGCTTGCGCCCCGGCCCGCAGCCGCTGCCCTATGCCGCAAGCAAGGCGGCGGTGGTCAACCTCACCAAGACGCTCGCCTTGAATCTCGGTCCCGAGATCCGCGTCAACGCCGTGGCGCCGGGCTGGATGGAAGGCGATTGGATGAAGCGCATGCTCGGGGACAGATACGAAGATCTCATGGCAAGGCGCGCCAGGCTCACGCCGCTGAAGCGCGTCGCCACCGCCGATGACGTGGCCGAGACCATGCTGTCGCTCGTCGAGGGCAACCGCTTCGTCACCGGCGAAATCGTCGTCATCGACGGCGGCTTCTCGAGCTCGAACTGAGCCCATGCTCGACGGCGTCGTGCCCTTTCCCGCCGATTTCGCGCGGCGCTACCGCGGGAAGGGCTATTGGCGCGACCGGTCGCTGGTGCAGGAATTCGCCGCTTCCTTCGCCCAATTCAGTCCGCGCGTCGCGGTGATCGACGGCGAGCGGCGCTTCACCTATGCCGAGATCGACCGGCTCAGCGACAACCTTGCACTCAACCTG
>JASHRZ010000368.1 GCA_030037055.1 Alphaproteobacteria bacterium | reverse complement strand
GGAGCGCTCGCGCGCCTCGGCGTCGCGGAAGGCAGCTTCGCGGCGGCCTTCGGCCTCCAGAATCTGGGCCTGCTTGGCGCCTTCGGCCCGCAGAATCGCAGACTGGCGCTGGCCTTCCGCGGCGAGGATCTCGGCGCGCTTCTCACGCTCGGCCTTCATCTGCCGGCCCATCGCCTCGATGAGGTTGGCCGGGGGCTCGATGTCCTTGATCTCGATGCGGTTGACCTTGACGCCCCACGGCGACACCGCTGCATCGACAACGCGCAGCAAACGCTCGTTGATCTCGTCGCGATGGGACAGGACCTGGTCGAGGTCCATGGCGCCCATCACCGAACGGATGTTGGTCATCGTGAGCTTGACGATGGCTGATTCCAGCGCTGCGACCTCGTAGCTCGCCTTGGCGGCGTCGAACACCTGGAAGAACGCGATGCCATCCACCGCGACGCGGGCATTGTCCTTAGTAATGACTTCCTGCTCGGGAACGTCGATGACCTGTTCCATGACGTTCATCTTGCGGCCGATCCGGTCGACGAACGGCACGACGAGATTGAGGCCGGGCCGCAGCATGCGCGTGTAGCGGCCGAACCGCTCGACGGTCCAGTTGTAGCCTTGCGGCACCGTCTTGACCCCGAGGAACAGCGTGAGGACGGCCAGGAGAACGACGATGAGGACGAAAATATTGTAGCCGCCGTACAACATGGTTGACTCTCCCTGTGGCGCCTCCGGTTCGTGGTCGGAATGCGTTTCCTCGCACATGATCCCAGGGATGGCACGATCCCACGGACAGGCGCCGGCCTGACCGGATAACGCCCGGATCAGGCGGAACAATCTTGCTTTTACCACTTTTCGCATTTTTCCGTGCGGTGATAAAGCCTCGGCTCCATACCCTACGGGTACGACGTCGAGGAAAACCGCTCCTGCAAAAATGCGCTGGTAATGTTTCCATGTCACTGCTTGGTACGGCTCTCGATTCATTGACAGCGTTCGGGGCGGGTACGGCCAGGAGAGTGAAAAAATGAATGACGTGGAGGCGGGCCGCCGGACGCCGGACAATGCCCTGCACCGCGGCCGTCATCGCATCGTGGTCGTGGGCGGCGGCGCCGGGGGGTTGGAACTCGTGACCCGGCTTGGTGGCAGGCTGGGACGGCGCGGGCTCGCGGAGGTGTCTCTGATCGAGAAGGCGCGCACTCATCTGTGGAAGCCGCTGCTGCACGAAGTCGCCGCCGGCAGCATGGACGTGTCGCGCCACGAACTCGACTATCTGGCGCAGGCCTACTGGCACGGCTTCCGCTACCGCTTGGGCGAGATGGTCGGCCTCGACCGCGCCAGCCGGCTGGTGCATCTCGCCGCCAATTATGACAACGAGGGCCGCCTGATCACGCCCGCGCAGTCCATCGGCTACGATACGCTGATCATCGCGATCGGCAGCGTCACCCACGATTTCGGCACCCCGGGCGTCAAGGAACACGCGATCGCGCTCGACACGCCGGAACAGGCGCAGCGGTTCAACCGCCGCCTGATCAACGCCTGCCTACTCGCCCACACGCAAGCCGAGCCGGTGCGGCCAGGACAGCTCCACGTCGCCATCATCGGTGCCGGCGCCACCGGCACCGAGCTGTCGGCGGAACTGCACCGCACTGTGCGCGGCGTGGTTGCCTTCGGTCTCGACCGGATCGACCCGGACAAGGACCTCAAGATCACGCTGATCGAGGCGGCGGACCGGATCGTGCCGGCCCTGCCGCCGCGGCTGTCCGAAGCGACGGCGCGCCTCCTGGAAAAGCTCGGCGTCGAGATCAGGACCAGCGCCCGGGTCATCGAGGTGCGGTCCGACGGAGTCGTCCTTGCCGGCGGCGACTTCATTCCCTCGGAGCTCGTGGTGTGGGCGGCCGGCGTGCGCGGCCCCGACGTGCTGAAGCATCTCGACGGCCTTGAGGTCAGCCGGTCGAATCAGCTCGTCGTCCGTCCGACGCTGCAAACGACGCACGATGACAATGTGTTCGCCATCGGCGATTGCGCGTATCTGGTACCGGACGGCGAGACGCAGCCCATTCCGCCGCGCGCCCAGGCAGCGCATCAGCAATCGTCCCACCTCGTCAAGCAGATCCGCAACCGCCTCGATGGCCGCCGGATCGAGCCGTTCGTGTACCGCGATTTCGGCTCGCTGGTGTCGCTCGGCGAGTTCTCGACCGTCGGCAACCTGATGGGCTTCGTGACCGGCCGCGACATGCTGGTGGAGGGCTTCGTCGCCCGGCTGATGTACCGCTCGCTGTACAAGATGCACGAGGTCGCGCTGCACGGCCCGTGGACCGTCGGCCTCGACAGCATCGCCCGCCTGCTGTCGCGGCGGACGGAGCCGCATGTGAAACTGCATTGATGGCGGCGCGCATGATTTTTATTTGGGAACGCATCAGTCCGGCTCACGCGGACGGGGGAGGTCGAACCCATCGTAGGCGAATGCGCCGGAAATCCGTTCACAGTCGCGCTCGGAGACACCTTGTCCGCGGGCCGTAGCGTACCAGTTC
>JASHRZ010000367.1 GCA_030037055.1 Alphaproteobacteria bacterium | reverse complement strand
GAACCTCGCCGCGCTCGAGGCCTATGCCGAGGCGAGCTCGGCGCACCTGGTGCTGCTGGCGCTCGAGGTTCTGGGCGAGGGGAGCGAAGCGGCGCAGGCGGCCGGGCGCGCCGTCGGCATCGCCTATGCGTTGTCGGGCCTGTTGCGCGCGGTGCCGTTCCATGCCCGGGCGAGACGCCTCTACCTGCCGCGCGATCTCGTCGAGGCCGCCGGGCTCGAGATCGAGCGCGGGCTCTTCGAGCTCAGGCCGTCGCCGGCGCTGTGCCGCGTGGTCGAAGGGGTGGCGGCGCGCGCCCGAGCGCATCTCGCCGCCGCGCGGGCGTCGTGGCCGCAACCGTCGCGCGCGGCGCTGCCAGCGCTGCTGCCGGCGGTGCTGGCGCGGGCCGATCTCGCCAGGCTGGCGCGCGCCGGCTACGATCCCTTCGCGCCCGCGATCGCGCGTCCTGACCCCTGGCGCAGTTGGCGGCTTGCGCTCGCGTCGTTTAGAGGACGCTATTGATCGCCGGAAAGGAGCGATGACCGAACCGCGCGTCAATTCCCTGGGACAGCCGATCGGCGCGCCGCTGCCGGGCTGGCAGAAGCGGCCGCTGCCGCCGCGGACGCCGATGGAGGGGCGTCTCTGCCGCGTCGAGCCGCTCAATCCCGAGCGGCACGCGGCCGAGCTTTTTGCCGCCAATCGGCTCGATGGGGAAGGGCGCAACTGGACCTATCTGCCAACCGAGCCGTTCGAGCGCATGGAGGACTATCGCCGGTGGCTCGAGGAGAGCAATCGCGAAGCCGATCGGCTGATCCATGCCATCATCGACCGCGCGAGCGGCCGCGCCGTCGGTGTCGCCTCCTATATGCGCATCGACCCGGCGGTCGGATCGATCGAAATCGGCGGCATCAACTACTCGCCGCTGTTGCAGCGTCACCCCAGCGGGACTGAAGCGATGTATCTGATGATGCGCCGCGTCTTCGACGAGCTGGGCTATCGCCGCTACGAGTGGAAATGCGACAGCCTCAACGCGCCGTCGCGCGCCGCCGCGCTCCGCCTCGGCTTCCGCTTCGAAGGCATCTTCCGCCAGGCCACGGTCTATAAAGGGCGCAACCGCGACACGAGCTGGTTCTCGATCATCGATAGCGAATGGCCGGCGCTGAAGCAGGCTTTCGAGCATTGGCTCGATGCGGCCAATTTCGACGCCGAGGGCAGACAGCGCCGGCGGCTCGCCGAGCTGCGATAGCGGCTACAATTCTGCTTGATGCGGCTCTCGCCGTTGCTGCGCAACGGCGGTCTGCGCCGCGGACGAACGCGCCGGGCGCGTTCGCCTCTGCGTACCCAACCATCCCTCGAGATCGCCGAGCGCGCGCCGAGCCAGCAGCGGCTTGCGCTCGCCGCGGTTGATGCGCATTACCGCGCCCTCGGGCAGGGGCGGGAAAAGTCCGAAATTGACGTTCATCGGCTGGAAGAGGCGCGCATCGGCACCGGCGGTGATGTGCGCGAGCAGCGCGCCCAGCGCCGTGGTCGGCGGCGGCGGCGCGAGGCTTTCGCCGCGGCGCTCGGCGGCGGCGAAGCGCCCGGCCAAAAGCCCGATGGCGGCGCTCTCGACATAGCCCTCGACGCCGGTGATCTGGCCGGCAAAGCGCAGCCGCGGCATCGCCTTGAGCCGCAGCGTACCATCGAGCAGCCTCGGGCTGTTGAGGAAGGTGTTGCGGTGGAGACCGCCCAGGCGCGCGAACTCGGCGCGCTCCAGCCCGGGAATCATGCGGAAGATGCGCTTCTGCTCGGCATGCTTCAGCTTGGTCTGGAAGCCGACCATGTTGTAGAGCGTGCCGAGCGCGTTGTCCTGGCGGAGCTGTACCACGGCATAAGCGCCGCGCTCGCGGCGGGGATCGCGCAGGCCTACCGGCTTCATCGGTCCCCAGCGCAAGGTCTCGGCGCCGCGCGCCGCCATCACCTCGATCGGCAGGCAGCCCTCGAAGTAGGGCGTCGGCTTCTCCCAGTCGTGGAACTCGGTCTTCTCGCCGGCGAGCAGGGCTGCGAGGAAGGCGTCGTACTGCCGCTTGTCGAGCGAGCAGTTGATGTAGTCGCTGCCGTCGCCCTTGCCGTAGCGCGACTGCATCCAGGCCTGCTCCATGTCGATGCTGTCGCGATAGACGATGGGCGCGATGGCGTCGAAGAAGGCGAGCGCGTCCTCGCCGGTGAGCGTCGCCACCGCGGCGGCGAGAGCGGGCGAGGTGAGAGGGCCGGTGGCAATGATCACGCTCTCCCAGTCCGGCGGCGGCAGGCCCGCGACCTCCTCGCGCCTGATCTCGATCAGCTGCTCTGCACCGAGCGCCGCCTCGACCGCGGCGGAGAAGCCCTGGCGGTCGACGGCGAGCGCGCCGCCGGCGGGCACGCGATGGGCGTCGGCGGCGCGCAGGATCAGCGAGGAACAGCGCCGCATCTCCTCGTGCAGCAATCCCACGGCATTGTTCTGGGCATCGTCGGAGCGGAAGGAATTGGAGCAGACGAGCTCGGCGAGCCCGGCCGTGACATGCGCCTCGGTGCCGCGCACCGGCCGCATCTCATGCAGCACCACGCCGATGCCGGCGCGCGCCAACTGCCAAGCGGCCTCGCTGCCGGCAAGGCCGCCGCCGATGACGTGAATGGGGGTCGACCGGCTCATCGCATTACCCGCGCGACTATAGGCCGGGCAGGACGCGCCAAAAAGCCCTCGGCAACGACGCCGGAGGGGTTGATAATATCGCGCCATGGACGACGCCAGCGCCGCCCGCGTCTATAGCGACCCGCTTGCCCGCTGGTTCGTCACCGAAGCCTATCGCATCACGGATACGGCGCGGCTGGTCGAGGCCTCCGGCGAGCAGCTGGTCGCGGCCGGGATTCCGCTTTACCGCCTAGCCTATTTCCGCTTCACGCTGCACCCCGAGCTGATCGGCAACGCCTATACTTGGCGCCGCGGAAAGGGGCTGGAGGTCGGCACCGCGCCGCATGGGCTCAGGCAAGAATCCCGCTATCGCGACAATCCGCTTCCGGTCGTGTTCGAGCAGCAGAAGACCATTCGCGCGCGGCTCGAGCAGCTCGATACGGTCGAAGCGCCGGTCCTGCGCCAGCTCAAACAGGAGGGCGCCACCGATTACGTCGCCTTGCCGCTGATCTTCTCCACCGGCCATGTGGACGCTTTGAGCGTGGTCTCCGACCAGCCGGGCGGCTTCTCGGCGCAGGATCTGGACCGCATGTATCTCCTGCAATTCGCCTTCACCCGCATCGTCGAGATCCATTCGCTGCGCGATACCGCGGTCAATCTGCTCGACGCCTATGTCGGCCGTGCCGCGGGCGAGCGCATCCTCGCCGGCGAGGTGAAGCGCGGCGACGGCCAGACCATCGAGGCGGTGATCTGGTATTGCGACCTGCGCGGCTTCACGCGGCTTTCGGACCGCCTGCCGCGCGAGGCGATCATCGCGCTGCTCAACGACTATTTTGGCGCCATGGCCCAGGCGGTGACGGCGGCGGAGGGCGAGATCCTGAAATTCATGGGCGATGCCATGCTGGCGATCTTGCCCGTGGCATCGCCGGCCGAGCGGCAAGGCGTCGCCGCACGCGCTCTCTATGCGGCGGGGGTGGCGGTCAAGGCCATCGCCGCGCTCAATGAGGTCCGCGCCGCCGCGGCATCGCCGCTGCTGCGCTTTGGTCTCGCGCTCCACATCGGCGAAGTCATGTTCGGCAATATCGGCGCCAGCGCGCGACTCGACTTCACCGTCATCGGACCGGCGGTCAACCGCGCGGCGCGACTGGAGAAGCTCTGCGCCGCCATCGACCGGCCGGTACTCGTCTCCGCCGAACTGGCGGCGCTGCTGCCGGCGGACCGCGTCGCACCCCTGGGCCGCCACAGGATCAAGGATATCGACGAGCCGCCGCTGGTCTTTGCGCCGGCCTGATCCGGGACCGATCGCAGGGAAATGCGCGCGCCGGCGTCGCTTTGCATTCGAGGCGAAATCCATTCCGTCGACGCTATGTGTCGGCTATAGTTGCGCCGCAAGAACAACCGGCGGACCGCGGGCGCTTGGAAGAATTTCACGAATTGCCGCCGCCAACCGCCGACGAGCGGTTGCGGCAGCTTTACGAGTATTGGCGCGGGATTCACCCGGCGGGCGACGGCCTGCCGGGGCGCCAGCATGTCGACCCCACCGCAATGCCGGCGAGCCTGCTGCCTTTCATCTGGCTCGCAGATGTGCAACGCGAACCCCTGCGCTTCCGCTATCGCCTGCTCGGCACCGAGC
>JASHRZ010000366.1 GCA_030037055.1 Alphaproteobacteria bacterium | reverse complement strand
CGCGGCTCGCGCGGCTCGCCGGCGCGCCGACCGACAAGGGCGCGGGCATCGATCTCCTGAAGACGGTGGGCGATCGCGTCGTCGAGGGCGAGCCGCTCTATCGCATCCATGCCTGCCTGCCGGTCGATTTCCGCATCGCCGGCGAGGAGGCCGCCGAGGAGAGCGGGGTCCATCTCGCCCCCGCCGAAGCGGCACGTTGAGCGTCCGGCTTGGGATAGGTAGAATCCCTTAGGTATTAATCCGAATTTAACCACTTCCGGGCTTCCGCGATCATTGTGCCATTAACGATCAGATCGAGCCGATTTCCAAACAGAGAGGCGATTTCCCATGCTGGCCATGGCCTTGAGCGAGATGCCGCGCAACGCCGGCTCTTCCGCCGCCGCGCGCGCCCATGCCTGCGAGAGCTGCACCGCGCGCTCCATCAGCATCTGCGGCGCGATACGCGCCGAGGATCTCGGCCGGTTGGCCGCGGCGCGCGCGCACCAGCATGTTGCCGCCGGCGAGACCTTCCTCCACGAGGGCGAGGCGGCGACGCATTTCTTCAACATCATCGACGGCGCGGTCAAGGTGTTCAAGCTGATGCCGGACGGCAGGCGGCAGATCACCGGCTTCCTGTTCGCCGGCGACCTGCTCGGCCTCGCCTTTAACGACAGCTACACCTACAGCGCCGAGGCCATCACCTCGGTCAAGATCTGCCGCTTCCCGCGCCGGCAGCTTGAGCGCCTGCTCGACGAGTTCCCGAAAATGGAGCGGCGGCTCCTCGCCATTGCGTCGAACGAGCTGGCGGCGGCACAGGAGCAGATGATGCTGCTCGGCCGCAAGACCGCGCATGAGCGGATCGCCTCCTTCGTGCTGTCGCTGGCGCGGCGCGCGGAACGTTTCGGCGGCGACGGCCGGTCCGTGCAGCTGCCGATGACCCGGACCGACATCGCCGACTATCTCGGCATCACCACCGAGACGGCGAGCCGGGTGTTCACGAGCCTGAAGAAGCGCGGCTATATCGAGCTCGAGGCGGCCGGACGCGTCCACCTCGCCGATCGCGACACGCTCGAAGAGCTCGCCGCCGGGTTCGAATAGGGGGCGCTCAGGCCGGCGCCGCGGGCGGCGCCAGCGCCTTGGAGAACACGCTCGCCTGCTCGCGGTAGCCGGAGGCGAGGAGGCGGTCCGTCCGAGCGCCCTTGCGCCCTTCGATCTGGATGCGGGCGACACCGCAGCGCAGCTCATGCGCCTTGGCTTCGGTCGCCAGCAGCAGGGCGCGCATCGCCGCCTCCTCGCCGGTGACGTCGAGCGCGGCGAAGATATCGACGCTCAGCACCGTGCCGTGCCGCAGGTCGCGGTCGACGCGGTAGGTGAGGATGCCGCAGAGATAACCGGCTTCGTTGCGCAAGCCGATCGCGCCGGCCGGATAGGGCGAGGGCAGACCGATGAAGCCGCGCGCGAAGTCGCGCCAGGTCGCGAGGCTGACATCGGGCAAGGCCGCGTGGATGAGCGGGAAGGCGATGTCGATGTCTTCGGCGGCGAGCGAGGAGGTGGTGAAGGCACGCGCCATGGCGCTACTTGTAGCGCCGCGGCACGGGTGCGCCTTGACCTGGATCAACGTCCCTCAGCCCGGGCTCACCCCCGCCGCCAGCGCCATGCGCACCAGGGCCGAGAGGCTGCGCGCCTGCATCTTTTCCATCACCCGCGCCCGGTGGATCTCGACCGTGCGCGGGCTGATGCCGAGGTCAAAGGCGATGAGCTTGTTGGGCTGGCCGGTGACCATGCCCTCGAGCACTTGGCGCTCGCGCGGCGTCAGGGTCTCCAGCCGGCGCCGGGTCTCCTCTGCCGCGGCGTCCTCGCGGCTCGCCTCGGCGGCGTGCTGGCGCGCTCGGCGCACGCAATCGAGCAGCAGATCGTCGGAGAAGGGCTTCTCGATGAAATCGCTCGCCCCCGCCTTCATCGCGCGCACCGCGATCGGCACGTCGCCGTGCCCGGTCATGACGATGACCGGCAGCCTGATGCCGCGCCGGTTCAGCTCCTGCTGCAGCTCGAGCCCGTCCATGTCCGGCATGCGCACGTCGAGGAGCAGGCACTCGCCCACCGTCGGCACCGCGCGGGCGAGGAACTCGCGGGCGGAGGCGTAGGCGACGACGTTGCCGAATCCCGCCGATTGCAGCAGCAGCAGCAGCGAGTCGCGGATCGCCGGGTCATCGTCGACGATGTAGATGCGCTGATCCTCGTTCACGGCTCGCGCCCGACGACCGGGAGGGTGAAGCGGAAGCTGATACCGCTGCCGTTGTTCGGCGTCGCCCACAGCCTGCCGCCATGGGCGTCGACGATCGCGCGACTGATGGAGAGGCCGAGTCCCATGCCCTTCGACTTGGTGGAGACGAAGGGCTGGAAGAGCTGCCTCGTCACCGCGTCGTCGAGGCCGGGGCCCGTGTCGCTCACCGCGATCTCGACCATCGGCCCGCCGGGATAAGCGCTCTCGATGCAGATCTCGCGCCGCTCCGAGGTGGCCAGCGCCTCGACGCTGTTGCGGATGAGGTTCAGCAGCACCTGCTGGATCTGAATGCGGTCGACGAGCACGGCGGGCATTTCGGGGCTCAGCTCCATGCGCACCACGATGCCGATTTCCTTGGCGCCGACAAGCGCCAACGCGCTCGCTTCCTCGATCAGCTTGTTGACGTCCTCGGCCTGGCGCTCGGTCTCGCCTTTCTGGATGAACTGGCGCATGCGGCAGATGATCTGGCCAGCGCGGCTGGCCTGGCCGACGGCCTTATCCATGGTCTCCTGCAGCCGCTCGAGCGTGACGCCCTCGCTCGCCGCCAGCATCCGGCGGCACGCCTGGACATAGTTGATGATCGCCGTCAGCGGCTGGTTGAGCTCATGGGCGAGCGCCGCGGCCATCTGCCCCATGGCGGAAAGCCGCGAGGCGCGCAGCAGCTCCGATTGCAGCTCCTGCAGCCGCGCGCGCGTCGTCTGCCGCTCGGTGATGTCGCGCACGAAGCCGGTGAAGAAGCGGCGGCCGTCGATATTGATCTCGCCGACCGCCAGCTCCATGGGAAAGGTCGAGCCGTCGGCGCGCTGTCCCATGACGACCCGGCCGATGCCGATGATGCGCCGCTCGCCGGTCCTGAGATAGCGCGCGAGATAGCCGTCATGCTGGTCGCGATAGGGCTGCGGCATCAGCATCTTGACGTTGCGCCCGACCGCCTCGGCGGCGCCATAGCCGAACAGCCGCTCGGCGGAGGGGCTGAAGGATTCGATATGGCCGCGGTCGTCGATGACAATGATCGCGTCGGGCACGGTCTCGAGGACGGAGCGCAGATGCGCTTCGCTGAGGCGCAGCGCCCGCTCGGTGTCGCTGCGCGCGCCCGCGCTGCTCTCGGCTGTTTCTTTCTCGCGTCCGTCCATGCTGCCCCGGTTCGCGTCCGGGATGCATCATGGCGAAAAATCTTTGGAAA
>JASHRZ010000365.1 GCA_030037055.1 Alphaproteobacteria bacterium | reverse complement strand
GCTCGGCTATCTCGCCTTCACGCTGCTTTGGCTCGGCTGGTACAAGCACGCCCAGCTCTCGATCGTCAACGTCTTCACTTTCGCCAACGCACTGCGCGGCAATTTCCGCTGGGACTACTTCCTGATGGACCCGATGGTGTTCATCCTGTGGTGCTCGGTCGCGGCCGCCCTGCTGTTCTGGGGACGCGGCGCCTTTTGCGGCTGGCTCTGCCCGTTCGGCGCGCTGCAGGAGTGGATGAACCGCATCGCCCGATGGTGCCGCATCCCGCAGGCGACGCTGCCCTTCGGGCTCCATCAGCGGCTCTGGCCGGTCAAGTACATCATCTTCCTTGGGCTGTTCGGCGTCTCGCTGGGCTCGCTCGCGCTCGCCGAGGAACTGGCGGAGATCGAGCCCTTCAAGACCGCGATCATCCTGCATTTCATGCGCGAGTGGTGGTTCGTGCTGCTGGCGCTGGCGCTGCTCGCGCCGGGGCTTTTCGTCGAGCGCTTCTACTGCCGCTATCTGTGTCCGCTCGGCGGCGCGCTCGCCATTCCCGGCCGCATGCGCATGTTCGATTGGCTCCAGCGCTACCGCGAATGCGGCTCGCCCTGCCAGCGCTGCGCCGGCGAATGTCCGGTGCAGGCGATCCATCCCGAGGGCCAGATCAATCCCAACGAATGCATCCAGTGCCTCAATTGTCAGGTGCTGTACCACGACGACCAGAAATGCCCCGTGATGATCCAAAAACGCATCAAGCGCGAGCGGCGCCTCGCGCTGTCCTCGGAATCGATGCGCCCGGGCGCGCCGCCGGGCAAGCCATCTTTGGAGACCGTCGACCGCGGGGATTGACCCCCGGTCCCGGCCCGTCACCGGCCAGCCGGCCGCAGGTCAGAAGGAGCGCAAGATGTCGGATCATGAGAGAGAGAAGGATGAAGATTCGAGCGTCAGCCGACGCGGCTTGCTCAGCGGCACGGCCAAGGCGGCGGCGCTGGCCGGGATCGCCGGCACGGCCGGGCTCGGTTCGCTGACACAGCAGGCGCCGGCGCAGCAGGCGCAGCGATCGCGCGGTTCCGCCGAGGTGCGGCCGGGCGATCTCGACGAGTATTACGGCTTCAGCAGCAGCGGCCAGACCGGCGAGGTGCGCATCATCGGCCTTCCCTCCATGCGCGAGCTCATGCGCATTCCCGTGTTCAATCGCGACAGCGCCACGGGGTGGGGGATCACCAACGAAAGCCGCAAGGTCCTCACCGAGGGCCTGCTGCCGCCCACGCGCAAGTTCCTGGAGGCGCGCGGCGGCAGCTTCGTGAACGGCGACCTGCATCACCCGCACATGTCGTTCACCGACGGCACCTATGACGGCCGCTATCTGTTCGTGAACGACAAGGCCAATTGCCGCGTCGCCCGCATCCGGTGCGACGTGATGAAGTGCGACAAGATCGTCGAGATTCCCAACGCCTCGGACATCCACGGCATGCGCCCCCAGAAGTATCCGCGCACCGGCTACGTCTTCGCCAACAGCGAGCACATCATCCCGATCCCGAACGACGGCTCCGTTCTCGACGAGCCCGCGAAGTACTGGTCGGTCTTCACCGCCATCGACGGCGACACGATGAAGGTCGTCTGGCAGGTGCTGGTCGACGGCAACCTCGACAATTGCGATGCGGATTACGAGGGCAAATACGCGTTCTCGAGCTGCTACAACTCCGAGCGCGGCGTCACGCAGGCGGAGATGACCTCCGCCGAGCGTGACTGGGCCACCATCTTCAACATCAAGCGCATCGAAGAAGCGGTGAAGAAAGGCGACTTCAAGGAGATGGACGGCGTCCCCGTCGTCGACGGCCGCCACGGCTCGCCCTACACCCGCTACATCCCCATCGCCAACAACCCGCATGGCTGCAACATGGCGCCGGACGGCATCCATCTCGTGATCTCCGGCAAGCTGTCGCCGACCGTCACGGTGATCGACGTGCGCCTGCTCGACCAGCTCTTCGACGACAAGATCAAGCCGCGCGACGCGGTCGTCGCCGAGCCCGAGCTCGGCCTCGGCCCGCTGCACACCGCCTTCGATGGCCGCGGCAATGCCTACACGACGATCTTCATCGACAGCCAGGTCGTGAAGTGGAACATCGACAAGGCGAAGCGCGCCTACAAGGGCGAGAAGGTCGATCCCATCCTCGAGAAAATCGACGTGCACTATCAGCCGGGCCACAACCACTCCACCATGGGCGAGACCAAGGAGGCGGACGGGAAGTGGCTGATGTCGCTGAACAAGTTCTCCAAGGACCGCTTCCTGCGGGTGGGACCGCTGCATCCCGAGAACGACCAGCTCATCGACATTTCCGGCGACGAGATGAAGCTCGTCCATGACGGGCCGAGCTTCGCCGAGCCGCACGACATCTGCCTGGTACACCGCTCAAAGGTGAACCCGATCATCGTCTGGAAGCGCGACGACCCGATGTGGGAGGACGTCCGCCAGCAGGCGGCCAAGGACAACGTCAAGCTCGAAGAAGCCGCCAACGTCATCCGCGACGGCAACAAGGTGCGCGTCTACATGCATTCGATCGCGCCGACCTACAGCCTGGACAGCTTCACGGTGAAACAGGGCGACGAGGTCACGGTCGTCATCACCAATATGGACGATATCGAGGATCTGACGCACGGCTTCACCATCGTGCGCTACGGCATCATGATGGAGATCTCGCCGCAGCAGACGGCGTCGGTGACCTTCATCGCCGACCGGCCGGGGGTCCACTGGTACTACTGCCAATGGTTCTGTCATGCTCTCCACATGGAGATGGCGGGACGGATGATCGTGGAGCCGCGTGCCACATGAGCGGCGGGCGGCGGGTTTCCGGCGGGACCGGGGCGGCCTTCGCCGCCGCCCTGTTGCTGCTGGCGCCTGCAGCCGCGCCAGCGGCGACCGTCGAGGTCGCCGCTGGCGGCGACCGGCTGAGGGAGGCGATCGCCGCCTCCCGCCCCGGCGACCTGCTCGAGCTGGGGCCCGGCGTGCATGACGGGCCGATCCGGATCGACCGCAGGCTCACGCTCGCGGGAAGGCCCGGCGCGATCATCGACGGCCATGGCGCCGGCAGCACGATCACGGTGACCGCGCCCGACGTCGTCATCCGCGGCCTTGCGGTGCGCGGCTCGGGCGTCGATGACGCGATGGATGCCGGCATCTTTCTCGAGCAGAGCGCCGCGCGCGCCCTCATCGAGCACGACCAATTTGAGAACAATCTCGTCGGCGTCTATGTGCATGGCGCGGCGGCGGCGATCGTGCGCGACAACACCATCGCCGGGCGCACGGACCTGCCGCTCAACGACCGCGGCAACGGCGTCTACGTCTGGAACGCGCCCGGCGCCCAGGTGATCGGCAACGACATATCGCGCGGCAGGGACGGCATCTTTACCAATACGAGCCGGCAGAATCTCTTCCGCGGCAACCGCATCCACGGCGTGCGTTTCGCGGTCCACTACATGTACACCAACGACAGCGAGGTGAGCGGCAACGTCTCCGAGGGCAATCACATCGGCCTCGCCATCATGTACTCGCGGGGCCTGAAGGTCCTCGACAACGTCTCCGAGGACGACCGCGAGCACGGCCTCCTGCTCAACTACGCCAACGATTCCATCATCACCGGCAACGTCGTCCGGCGCAGCGACAAGTGCGTCTTCATCTACAACGCCAACAAGAACGAGATCGAGCGCAACTGGTTCGAGGGCTGCGCCGTCGGCATCCACTTCACCGCCGGCTCCGAGCGCAACGCCATTGCCGGCAATGCCTTCGTGCGCAACCGGATCCAGGTCATGTATGTCGGCACCCGCTCGCTCGACTGGTCGGTGAACGGGCGCGGCAATTACTGGAGCGACAACCCCGCCTTCGACCTCAAGGGCCGCGGCATCGCCGACACCGCCTACCGGCCGAACGACATCATCGACCGCGTGCAATGGTCCTATCCGACGTCGAAGCTGCTGCTCAACAGCCCCGCGGTGCAGATCATCCGCTGGGCGCAGCAGCAGTTCCCGGCGCTCCACCCCGGCGGCGTCATCGACAGCGCACCGCTGATGAAGCCGCCCTTCTCGCCGCGCGCCGTCGACACCGGCGGCGCCGGAAGCGGCGGGAGAGACTGATGGAAGCGCCGACGATCGACATCGCCGGCGTCTCGAAGCGCTATGGCGCCATCGACGCCGTGCGCAGCGTCGATCTCGCGCTCGATGCGGGCGAATGCGTCGCTCTCGTCGGCCATAACGGCGCCGGCAAGAGCACGCTGATCAAGATGATGCTCGGCCTCTGCAAGCCCAGCGCCGGGCGCATCGCCGTGCTCGGCGAGGATCCATGCGGCCGTTACGCGATACGCCTGCGCGAGCGTCTGGGATTCCTGCCGGAGAACGTCGTCTTTCCACCGACGATGAGCGGGCGCGAAGTGCTCGACTTCTACGCGCGGCTGAAGCGCCAGCCGGTCGCGGGCAACGTCGCGCTGCTCGAGCGCGTCGGACTCGCAGATGCCGCGCGGCGCCGCGTCGGCACCTATTCGAAGGGCATGCGCCAGCGCCTCGGTCTCGCCCAGGCGCTGCTCGGCGCGCCGCGCGTGCTGCTGCTGGACGAGCCGACCACGGGCCTCGACCCTGCCTCGCGCCGGAGCTTCTACGAGCTGCTCGACGAGTTGCACGACGCCGGCGCCACCGTGCTGCTGTCGTCCCACGCGCTGAGCGAGATCGAGGACCGCACCGACCGTATCGCCGTGATGAGCATGGGCCGGCTCGTCGCCTGCGGGACGCTGGTGGAGCTGCGCGCCATGGCCGACCTGCCGGTGCGTATCCGCATCCACTTCGCTGCCGCCGCGCCCGGCTCGACGCCGCCCTCGGCCCAGTGGACGCGGCTCGACGAGCGGCGGCTCGAGCGCACCTGCACCAACGGCGCAAAGCTCGAGGCGCTGCGCGAAATCGCGAGCCTCGGCGCGGTGGCCGATGTCGAGATCATGCCGCCGACGCTCGACCAGATCTACGCGCATCTGATGCGGGAGGCCGCCCAATGATGCCGATCCTCGTCATCGCCGGGGCCGAAATCCGCACGGCGCTGCGCAACCGCTGGGTGCTGGCGGCGACCCTGCTGCTTGCAGCGCTCGCGCTCACGCTGAGCTTTCTCGGCAGCGCGCCGGCGGGCACGCTCGGCGCCGGCCCGCTCGAGGTGACCGTAGTCAGCCTCGCGAGCCTTACCATCTTCCTCGTGCCCTTGATCGCGCTGCTGCTCGCCTACGACGCCGTCGTCGGCGAGGGCGAGCGCGGCACGCTGCTGCTGCTGCTTGCCTATCCGGTGGCGCGCTGGCAGGTGGTGCTCGGCAAGTATCTCGGCCATACCGCCGTGCTCGCCTTCGCCACCTGTCTCGGCTACGGTGCCGCCGGCCTGGTGATCGTCTGGGGCGGGGCGGCGCCCGACGCCGAGAGCTGGCTCGCTTTCGCCGCGATGATCGGCTCCTCCGTGCTGTTGGGCATGGCGTTCCTGGCGCTGGGCTATCTCGTCAGCGTCGCAGCGCGCGACCGCGGCATGGCGGCGGGGATCGCCATCGGC
>JASHRZ010000364.1 GCA_030037055.1 Alphaproteobacteria bacterium | reverse complement strand
TCGGGCGGCAAGCGGCCGGTTGGGCACGGCACGCCGGCGGAAGTCGCCGGTGATCTGCTGGGTTATCGCGAAAAAGCAGGACTCGATGCCTTCCAAATCAACTTTCACGGCAACCGCGACCTTGACCAGCTCCTCCAATCGATGGAGTGCTTCATGCAGGACGTCGTACCGATCGTGTCCGGCGAGCGAATTGGCTCAAAGAACTGACCTCAGCTTCAGCGCTTTACGGCTCCTGCGAGGCTGAGAATGCCGAGAGAGATCGTGGGTAAAGGCCTGAGGTTTTCGCTGCGCCACGCGCCATGCGCCGATATCTGCCGGTGTTGCCTGATCTCGGAATGGCGCAAGCGCAGCGCGCTACCGTTTTCCGGTTCGAGCAGCTCGTTCATCGATTTCACGACGAGAAGTGAAGCAATCGAACGGTCGCGATGACCTTGCGATCGGGATTTTGTCGGTTCTTCCTTCGATTACGATCTGGAGACCCTGAGGGCGTTGTGCGGCTGCACACCAGGCGCGGGGCCAAGTTTCAGATACTCAATATCGGCGGGCGCCGCATTCGACAGGATGATGCGCTGATCGAGCGGCTGGAGGAACGCAGTCGGATCATGCCTTTTCTGGACCAAATGAGATTGAGCGGTTTCGTTTTTTCGAGCGTTCTGAAACGTCCACGCGGACATATTTTTGCGGCGTTGGTGGCCTGGCCGCTCGGCGCGGTCGCCGCTCCCGCCGATTCTGTCGGAACCAAAGTGCATCTGTGCGCGTCGTGCCATGGCACCAATGGACTGCCATCCGACCAGACCGTACCGATCATCTGGGGGCAGCAGCCTGGATATATAAAAAAGCAGTTGAGCGACTACAAAAACGACGATCGCGACAGCCAGATCATGTCGTCTATCGCTGAAAGCCTGAGTGACTCCGACGTGTCCCGGATCGCCGCCTATTTTGGCGGCGCGGCATGGCCGGCGCAGCCGAAGGTCTCGTTACCCGCCGCGCCGGCGGCGATCGCAAGCTGCATGGTCTGCCACGGCGCGAACCTGACCGGAGCAGCCAGTCCCGCGGGCACGGCGCCGCACCTGGCGGGCCAGAACGCCCCTTACCTGATTGACACGATGACCGCTTACGCAAATGGTGAGCGCGCAAACAGCCCGCTGATGGCATCGCTGATGCACAATTTGTCGACGGCGGATCGAAAGGCCATCGCCGGGTATCTCGCGGCAATGCGTTGACCGTCTCTGACGAGAGGGACGGCGTCTTGGGGGAGATGCAAATGCAGACTCAACGAGCGATCGGATCGTCGACAAGAAGACTTGCCCTCGCGGCGTGCTCGCTGCTGGCACTGGTCGCGATATCGGGATCTGCCTTCGCGCAGCCCATCCGTACCGGAAGTGGCGCCTATGGCGACTGGCAAACCGACGCGCCCGGCGTCATGCGCAAGATCACGCCGGCGGACCTGCCGGCGCCGCTTGCATCGCCGTCGACAGCCAACCGGTCAAAGGTCATTCCGAAACCCGCCGGGGCCGAGCTCAAGACGATGCCCGGCTTTGCCGTCTCGGCCTTCGTCACCGGGATGACGGGCGCGCGCGTTCTGCGCATCGCACCGAACGGCGATATCTTTCTCGCCCTCAGCCGGCCCGAGGGCAAGGTCATGGTCATCCGGGCCGGAGCCGATATGAGCAACCCCAAAGTCGAGACCTTTGCCGCCGGCCTGCGCGACGCTTATGGGATTGCATTCCATCCGCCGGGTCCCAACCCGCAATGGGTCTATGTCGGCGAATACGGCAAGGTCGTCCGCTTTCCGTACAAAAACGGCGATCTCACCGCCTCCGGTGCTCCCCAGACGGTCGTGTCGGATCTCGCCACCGGTGGTAATCACTGGACCCGTGACATAGGCTTTTCGCCGGACGGCAAAACCATGTACGTCGCGGTCGGCTCGGCGAGCAACGTCGCCGAGCAGATGGGGCCGCCTCCCGCCGATTTCGCCGCATTCGAAAAGAGCCATTCGCCCGGCTCGGCCTGGGACCGGGAAGAGTGGCGCGCCAACGTCCTGACCTACACTCCCGATGGGAAAGACAAAAAAGTCTTTGCCTCGGGGATCCGCAACTGCTCGGGGTTGGCAGTTCAGCCGGGTACCGGCGTCGTCTATTGCGCCACCAACGAGCGCGACCTGCTGGGCGACAATCTTCCGCCCGACTATATCACGAGCGTCAAGGAGGGGGCGTTTTACGGCTGGCCCTGGTATTACATCGGCGACCATGAGGACACCCGGCCCGGTGGCGGCCGGCGGCCGGATCTCGCCACCGGCGGCAATCACTGGACCCGTGACATAGCCTTCTCGCCGGATGGCAAGACCATGTACGTAGCGGTCGGCTCGGCCAGCAACGTCGCCGAGCAGATGGGGCCGCGCCCCGCCGACTTCGCGGCTTTCGAGAAGAGCCATTCGCCCGGCTCGGCCTGGGATCGCGAAGAATGGCGCGCCAACGTCCTGACCTACACGCCTGACGGTAAGGAAAAAGCCGTCTTTGCCTCGGGGATTCGCAACTGCTCGGGACTGGCCGTGCAGCCCGGTACCGGCGTCGTCTACTGCGCCACCAACGAGCGTGACCTGCTCGGCGACAATCTCCCGCCCGACTACATTACCAGCGTCAAGCAAGGGGCGTTTTACGGCTGGCCCTGGTATTACATCGGCGATC
>JASHRZ010000363.1 GCA_030037055.1 Alphaproteobacteria bacterium | reverse complement strand
ATCGCGTCCCAGATCCGCGCCTCGAGGCAGATGCCGTCGAACCGGTTGATCTCCTGGATGCCGGTGGGCGAGGTTACGTTGATCTCGGTGAGGTAGTCGCCGATGACGTCAATGCCGACGAAGACCAGCCCCTGCTCGTGCAGCGCCGGGCCGATGGCGGCGCAGATCTCGCGCTCGCGCGCCGTGAGCGTTGTCTTCGCCGGCGTGGCGCCGACGTGCAGGTTAGCGCGCGCCTCGCCCGGGGGCGGCACGCGCAGCATCGCGCCGAGCGGCTCGCCCTCGACCAGGATGATGCGCTTGTCGCCCTGGCGCACCTCCGGCAGGTAGCGTTGGACGATGATCGGCTCGCGGTAGAGCTGGGTGAAGAGTTCCAGCAGCGCGTTGAGATTGTCGTCCGCGGGCGCCAGGTGGAAGACGCCGGCGCCGCCGTTGCCGAACAGCGGCTTGAGGATGATCTCGCGGTGCTCGCGGCGGAAGGCGACGATCTCGTCGCGGTCGGCGGTGATCAAGGTGGGCGGCATCAGCCCGTCGAAATGGGTGGCGAAGAGCTTCTCTGGCGCGTTGCGCACGTTAACGGGATCGTTCACCACCAGCACCTCGTCGCGCACATGCTCCAGCAGATGCGTCGCGGTGATATAGGCCATGTCGAAGGGCGGATCCTGGCGCATCAGGATCACATCCATCGCGGCGAGCTGCACCACCGCCTCGGCGCCGAGCGTGAAATGCCGGCCGCGCTCGCGCCGGAGCGCAAGCGGTCGCGCCCGCGCCGTGAGCCGGCCGTCGCGAAGCGCCAGCGCCCGCGGCACGTAATGATAGAGCGCATGGCCGCGCGCCTGCGCCTCGAGCGCCAGCGCGAAGGTCGAATCCGAATCGATGTTGATGCTCTCGATCGGGTCCATCTGGATGGCGACGGCAAGGCTCATGCGACGCGTCCTGCTGCGGCGGCTCGGCGCATCATAACAGGCCGCCCCGCCGGTATGCGAGATGGCCGCGCACCGACCCCCGCCTCCGCGGCAATGTGCGCTCCGCTCGCGAAAACTTTTTCGCAAAAGGCTTTTACGGCAGGGGGATTGCAGATATCGTCCTTGATGCCGAGACGACATCGGCGGCAGGGCGAGCCGCGTCCCGGGCTCGGGGCGCCCCTGACCAAAGAGCGGATAAACACAGGTGCAAGGGAGGTCGGGTTTGGGGATAAGGGCATCCCGCGCGCGGGAAGCCGGCCGCGCGCGCTCGACCCGCGCGGAGGGGCGGTGAACGCCGCGGCGGCCAAGGGCGCGCCTGCGCCGCTTCTCGACATCGACGGACTATCCGTTCGCTTCGGCGGCATCGTCGCGCTCGAGGACGTGTCCTTCCGCGTCGAGAGCGGCACGATCTGCGGCTTGATCGGCCCCAACGGCGCCGGCAAGACGACGCTGTTCAACGTGCTGAGCCGACTCTATCGCGCGGACCGCGGCACCATCCTGTTCGAAGGCCGCTCGCTGCTCGACCAGCCGCGCCATGCCATCGCGCCCTTGGGCATCGGCCGCACCTTCCAGAATCTCGCGCTGTTCCGCACCATGACGGTGCGCGATAATGTCATGATCGGCGGCCACTGCCGCGCGCGGGGGGGCTTCCTCGCCAACGCGCTGCGCCTGCCTTTCGTCGGCCGCGAGGAGCACGCTCTCGGTGCGCGCACCGAACGGTTGCTCGAGACGCTCGGCCTTTCCGAACTCGCCGAGGCGCCGGTGGGCGCGCTCTCCTTCGGCACGCAAAAGCGCGTCGAGCTGGCGCGTGCGCTCGCCAGCGCCCCGAAGCTGCTGCTGCTCGACGAGCCCGCGGGCGGGCTCAACCACGAGGAGGTCGACGAGCTGCGCGAGCTCATCCGCTCGATCCGCGACCGGCTTGGCGTCACCGTGCTGCTGGTGGAGCACCACATGAACCTCGTCATGAAAGTCTCCGACCGGGTCGTGGCGCTCGATTTCGGCCGCAAGATCGCCGCCGGCACGCCGCAGGAGGTGCAGAGCGACCGCGAGGTGATCCGCGCCTATCTCGGAGGTCCGCTATGAGCGCCATCCTCGAAACGCGGGGGCTCTCGGCGGCCTACGGGCCGACCCAGGTGCTGCAATCGATCGATCTCGCCGTCGAGCAGGGCGGCATCGCCACGCTCCTCGGCGCCAACGGCGCCGGCAAGACAACGACGCTCCGCGCGCTCTGCAACATGATGGTGCGGCTCAGCGGCGAGGTCCGCTTCGACGGCGAGCGCATCGACGGCAAAGCGACCGAAGACATCGTGCGCCGCGGCATCGGCCATGTGCCGGAAGGGCGCGGCACCTTCGTCAGCCTCAGCGTCGAGGAGAATCTGCGGCTCGGCGCCCATACCAGGCGCGACAAGCAGGTGGCGCGGGATTTCGAGCGCGTCTACGGCTACTTCCCGCGCCTCAAGGAGCGCCGGAACCAACAGGCGGGGACGCTGTCAGGCGGCGAGCAGCAGATGCTCGCGATCTCTCGCGCGCTTATGCTGCGGCCGAAGCTGCTGCTGCTGGACGAGCCGTCCTTCGGCTTGGCGCCGCTCGTCGTCCAGGAGATCTTCCACATCCTGCGCACCATCAACCAGCAGGAGGGCGTCAGCATGCTGCTGGTCGAGCAGAACGCCAACATCGCGCTCGCTCTCGCCGGCCGGGCCTATCTGCTGGAGACCGGGCGCATCATCATGCACGGGCCCTCGGCGGTGATCGGCAGCGACGAGTCGGTTCGCCGCGCCTACCTCGGCTATTAGGAGAGGCCATGCAAGCCTTCCTGCATCAAATGCTCTCCGGTTTCGCCACGGGCGGCATCTATGCCAGCATCGCGCTGGCGCTGGTGATGATCTACCAGACCACGCACCACGTTAACTTCGCCCAGGGCGAGATGGCGACGTTCTCGACCTACCTGGCCTGGCAGATGATCGAGCTGGGCTTGCCCTATTGGCTCGCCTTCCTGCTCACGCTGCTTTTTGCCTTCATCCTGGGCGCGGCGATCGAGCGCATCATCGTGCGTCCGTTCTACAAGGCGCCGGTGCTCAGCGTCGTCGCCGTCTTCATTGGCCTGCTGCTCATCATCAACAGCCTCTCCGGCGCGCTCTTCACCTATACGATCAAGCCGTTTGCCAGCCCCTTCCCCTCCGACGCCTGGTACGGCAGCGCCTATTTGTCGGCGCACGAGGTGGGGATGATCTTCGTCACCTTGGTGGTGCTAGCGCTGGTCTTCGCCTTTTTTCGCTACACGCCGCTGGGGCTCGCGATGCGCGCCGTGGCGGAGAACCCGGTCTCGAGCCGGCTAGTCGGCGTGCGCGTTGGTTGGATGCTCGCGCTGGGCTGGGGCCTCGCCGGCCTGATCGGAGCGGTCGCGGGAACGATGACCGCGCCGGTTGTCTACCTCGATCCCAACATGATGTTCGGCGTCCTCCTCTACGGTTTCGCCGGAGCGCTGCTCGGCGGGATCGACAATGCCTGGGGTGCGGTGCTCGGCGGCTTCATCGTCGGCATCCTGCAGAACCTGGCCGGCGCCTATGTGGTCGGAACCGAGCTGATGGTCACCGTGGCGCTTGGGATCATCGTCGGCATCCTGGTCATCAAGCCTTCGGGCCTTTTCGGCCGCACCATCGTGACCCGGGTTTGACCATGGCGACGCTCGACAGCTCGCGCCCCGCCGCCGGCGCGCTCTTCGCCGGGCTGAGCCTCAGACGCTGGAAGCTCATCGGCCTGGCCGCGACGCTGGCGACCGCCTGTGCGCTGCCTTTCCTGGTCAGCGGCTATCAGCTGCTGCTGGCGAACCAGGTGGTCGTCTATGCCATCGCGCTCCTCGGCCTCAACATCCTCACCGGCTATAACGGTCAGTTCTCCCTGGGGCATGGCGCCTTCTATGCGATCGGCGCCTACACCACCGCGATCCTGCTCGACAAGACCGGCATTCCCTATTGGGCGACCATCCCGCTGGCCGGGGGGCTCTGTCTTGTCGCGGGCTTCCTGTTCGGTCTGCCGGCGCTGCGCCTCGAAGGACACTATCTCGCGCTCGCGACCTTCGCGCTCGCCATCGCGACGCCGCAACTGCTCAAATACAAGCGTTTCGACTTTCTCACCGGTGGCGTGCAGGGGATCGTCATCACCGCTCCCGACGCGCCGTTCGGGCTGCCGCTGCGCGGCGATCAGTGGCTCTATTTCTTCTGTCTCGCCTGGACCGTGCTCCTCTTCGTCATCGGCTGGAACCTGCTGCGCGGTCGCACCGGCAGAGCCCTGGTGGCGATCCGCGATCATCCCATCGCCGCGGCCACCATGGGCATCGACAACGCGCTCTATAAATCCGTGACCTTTGGCGTCTCGGCGATGTACACCGGAATCGCCGGCGCGCTCGGCGCGCTGCTGGCGCAGTTCGTCTCGCCCGACAGCTTCGATTTCTTTCTCTCGGTCAGGTTTCTGGTCGGCATCGTCGTGGGCGGCCTCGCGTCGATGGCGGGCGCCTTCTTCGGCGCGATCTTCATCGAGTTCGTGCCGAACATCGCCGACCAGATATCGAAGGCCGCGCCGCAGGCCATCTACGGCGCCGTGCTCATCGCTTTCATCTTTTTCATGCCGACGGGCGTCGTCGGCATGCTTCGCATCCTCGGCGCGCGTCTCGGGCGATTCGTGGCACCGGGCCCTGGCCGCTAGGGCCCCTCGCGACAACGAGGCGACGACGCGAGGGGAGCGGGGGAATCATCACCAAAAATCTGTTGGCCGCCGCCGCGCTGCTGGCGCTGGTGGCTGCGGCCTTCACCGGGGACACGCCCGGCGCCACCGCCACCGAGATCGAGATCGGAGCGAGCTACGAGGCGACAGACCCGACCATCGATTCGCAGGACGCTGCAGGGCGCCGGCGTCGTTACGCTGGCCGCGGGGGCGTTGCCGAAATTCGCCGCGCAAACAATCCGCAACGTCGATGACATCGGCTGGAGACCGCTGTCCGTTCGCTCCACCGTGTCGCGGTCGATCGCCCAAGTGATGGTGCCGGCGGGTTCGTAGAAGGGGATCGCCATCGTCACCTCGGCTTACGTCAAGGACATGTCCGATCCGGCCCTAGCAGGTTGCTGAAAAACTCAAAAAGGCGTAACCGATGCACAACATTCGAATCCAAAGAGGCCCTCGGTTGATTCTTTCGTGCACCGTTGATTGCGATTTCGAGTCTATATTTTACGCATCGAGAGCCTTCCAAAGCGTTTTTCAGCAGCCTGCTAGAGGACGATCCCGGCATGAACCAGCTGCGGGCGTTCATGAAGACATAGATTCTCGACGGCGACCTAGCGGACAACAACTATGTCTACGCCTATGGCGTGAGCCCGACGATGTTGCGGGTGTTGATGCAGTGCAACGGCGATTCCGCGCGCGAGAACGTGATGAAGCAGCCGGCCAATCTCCGCGATCTGGAGCTGCCAGTCTTGCCGCCCGTGATCAAGATCAGCGTGACCAATTACCGTCCCCTGCGGCAGAGGCAGCTGCAGAAATGGGACGGCAAGACCTGGGTGCGCTTCGGCGAGGTGATCGGCGGCGCGGGCGCCTGATCGGCGCGCGTCCTTTGGGAAGAAATCCAGCCTATTGCAGCCGCGCCCGGAGCCGCTGCAGCAGCGCCGACGCCTGGCGGCCGCTCTCGTCGGCGGCGAGCGCACGGCTGCGCTCGAGCGCGGCGAGGCCGGGGCGGAGATTGCCGAGCTCGGCATGAGTCAGCCCGGCCGCGCGCCAGAGGCCGGCATGCTCCGGCGCGAACAGCAGCATGCCTTCTATCACCGCCAGCGCCGGTCCTGGCTGCTGGCTCTCGACGAGGCGGAGCTTCAGGCTGTTCCGCAGCCGCAGCGGCCCGTCGCGGTCGCTTACCGCCGCGTAACGGCGCGGCTCAAGCTCCGCCGCAGTGCTGCCGATCGCCTTCAGCAAGTCGCGCAGCTCGGCCGCATCACGCACGCGCCCACCATGGAAGGGCTCGCTCCGCTGCTCGAGGCGCACCATGAAATGGCCGGGAAAGGCCAGCTCCGCCATCTCCCAGCCTTAAGCGCGCCCGGCATGAAGGTGAAGGATGCCGAGCGCCGCCGGCAGGCCTTTTCGGCGGTCGATGACGCGCATCAGATTGGCGTTCTGCAGGTCCTCATAGATGAGCGTGTCGCCGGCGTAGCGATGGCGGGCGACGATGATTTTATTGAGCGCGGCGAGGCGCGCCGCTGCGGTTTGCGCTGCGCCCGCCGCCTCGCCGACCCCGCGGGCGAGCGAAGCGAGGTGGTGAGAGCGGGCGAGATCGATGCGCGGCCGGTCGCG
>JASHRZ010000029.1 GCA_030037055.1 Alphaproteobacteria bacterium | reverse complement strand
GGACGGGACGTGACGGTGATCGCCTACAGCGCAAACCTTCACAAGACGCTCTCTGCCGCCGATCGGCTCGCCGGCGAAGGGATCGAGGCCGAAGTGATCGACCTCCGCAGCTTGCGGCCGCTCGACGATGCGACGATCATGGAGTCCGTGCGCAAGACCCGGCGCGCTGTCATCGTCGATGAGGCCTGGCGCAGCGTCAGCCTCGCCGCCGAGATCAGCGCGCGCATCATGGAGCAGGCCTTCTACGACCTCGACGCCCCGGTCGGGCGCGTCTGCACCGAGGAAGTGCCGATTCCCTACCCGAAGCATCTCGAGGACGCGGCTGTGCCGCAGCCGGAAAAGATCGTCGCCGCGGTCAAATCGCTGTTCGGCTCGCATGGCTGAGTTCCGCATGCCCTCTCTCGGCGCCGATATGGAGGCCGGCACGCTGGTCGAATGGCTGAAGAAGCCCGGCGATCGCGTCGTGCGCGGCGACATCATCGCGGTAGTCGAGACGCAAAAGGGCGCTATCGAGATCGAGGTGTTCCAGACGGGCACGATCGAGACCCTGCTGGCCGCGACCGGCCAGAAGATCGCGGTCGGCGCTCCTATGGCGTTCATCCGCGCCGAAGGCGAAAGAGCGCCCGCGCCATCCGCTCCCGGCCCCGCGCCGTCGCCCGTGACGGTGGCACCCAAGGCCGCGGCAGAGCTGCCGCGGGTTGCGCCGCTTGTACCGGGCGGCGGCGTCCGCGTCTCTCCCGCGGCGCGCCGGCGAGCCGCCGAGCTTGGCGTAAAAGTTGAAACGCTGTCGGGGAGCGGCCCAGGCGGATCGGTGACGCTCGCCGATGTGGAGGGCGCAGCGCGAGCGGCGGTCCCAAGCCCCGCCCAAGCCATGCGCGACGTCATCGCTGCGGCGATGGCGCGCTCCAACCGCGAGATCCCTCATTACTACCTGGGCCATACGCTTGATCTCGAGCCGGCGCTGACTTGGCTCGCAGCGGAAAATGCCAAGCGGCCGGTGCCTGAGCGCATGCTCTATGGCGCCTTGCTGATCAAGGCGGTGGCGCGGGCGTTGCGCGAGCATCCGGATTTCAACGGCTTTTGGCTCGACGGCGAGTTCCGGCCGAGCCAACGCATCCATCTCGGCATTGCGATTTCGCTGAGTCAAGGCGGCCTCATCGCCCCCGCGATCCACGATACCGACCGCTTGTCCGTTCCAGAGGTCATGGCCGCGTTGCGCGACCTGGTGAAGCGCGCACGCAAAGGCGGCTTGCGCAGCTCCGAGCTGTCGGATCCGACCATCACGGTCACCAGCCTCGGCGAGCAGGGGACGGAAGCGGTCTTTCCCGTGATCTACCCGCCGCAAGTCGCCATCGTCGGCTTTGGCATGGTGCTGGAGCGACCCTGGGTGGTCGCAGGCGCGATCTTGCCGCGCCGCGTGATCGTCGGATCGCTTGCCGGTGACCACCGCGTGAGCGATGGGCATCGCGGTGCCCGCTTCGTGACGGCGATCGGGCGGGAGCTGCAGAAGCCTCAAGCGCTATGACCGACGCGGAGCTCAAACGGCTCGTGCTGGACGCCCTTGCCGGGGTGGCTCCCGAGCTCGACGAAGCAAGCCTGGCGCCGGACAAGAGCTTTCGCGACCAGCTCGATATCGACTCGATGGATTTCCTCAACTACGTCATAGCGCTTCACGAGGCTTTGAAAATCGATATTCCCGAAACCGACTACCCACGCCTGACGAGCATTGATGGTGCCGTTGGCTATCTCGGGCAGAGGCTAAAGAGCCCTTCGGCAGGTTGACGGACCGCGAGCCGGGCGCCGCCGAATGCCGCGCTCGACATCCCCCGCGATGTCACGATCACGCTTATCGGGCGATCTCAGCGAGACCGGCGACGAGCTGGTCGATGTCGTCCTCGGTGGTGTAGGGCGCGATGCTCGCGCGGGCGGCGCCCTCTATTCCCAGCGTCAGCATCAGGGGTTGGGCGCAGTGATGGCCGTGCCGAAGCGCCAATCCGTAAGCATCGAGCCTGCGGCACACCTGCTCCGAGCCCATCCCTGATACCGTGAAAGAGACGACCCCGCGCCGCTGCTCGGTAGTCACGGGTCCGATCACGCGAACGCGCTTCAGACCGGCCAGCGCCTCGAGCAGGCGTCCCGTGAGCCGTCGTTCGTGGTTCGCGACGGCACCCCAATCGAGCCCTTCCATCCAGCGGATCGCCGCCCCGAGCCCGATCGCCGCCCCGATCGGCGGGGTGCCCGCTTCAAATCGGCGCGGCGGGTCTGCGAATTCGGCGGTCTCCGGCGTGACGCGCCGAATCATCTGGCCGCCGACCATGAACGGCGGCATGTCCGCCAATCGGTCGCCGCGTCCCCAGAGCACGCCGATCCCCGTGGGCCCAAAGGTCTTGTGACCCGAGAAGGCGTAGAAATCGATGCCGAGTTCCTGCAGGTCGAGCGGTCCGTGTGGGGCACGCTGCGCACCGTCAAGCACCACCGCGGCCCCGACGGCGCGGGCCGAACCGACGATCTCAGCGACGTTCGTCAGCGCCCCCGTCACGTTGGAGCAATGGGTCAGCGCGATGATGCGGCATTTCGCTGTGACGACGTCCTTCAAGCTCGCGAGGTCAAGCCTGCCCTCCGGCGTCATCGGCAGCACGCGGATCTCGGCGCCCCGTCGCCGGGCGAGCGCGCGCCAAGGCAAAGTGTTGCTGTGATGTTCGAGGATCGACAGGACGATCTCATCGCCCTCCCGAAGACGCTCGCCGAAGGAGTGGGCCAGCAGATTGAGCGCCGAGGTTGTCCCGTACGTGAACACGACCTCCTGCGGCGACGCCGCACCGAGAAACCGTGCGACATCGGCGCGCGCGGCCTCGTACTCGGCAAGCGCCTCCCGGGCGAGCTTGTAGACCCCGCCATAAACATTCGCCCGCAGCGTTGTCCCGAAATTCTGCAGCGCGGCAATCACCACCTCGGGCATTTGTGCCGTGGCCGCGCTGTCGAGATAGTGCAGCCTCGTTCGCGCAAGCAGCGGAAACTGGCGCCGGATCGTTGCCGGATCCGACAAAAGCGCCGCGCGCGATCGCGGACTCATGACGGCGCCGCCCCGCCGAACATACCTCGACCTTCGCCGAGCTTCCGTTCCCGAAGGCAGCGGCAGAGCCGCCTTGCGCTCCCAGCACGGCGCGGTATGGATGGCTTCCGACTCCGCACGCTCTTCGACGCTCGCCTCATGACCGTTCCTCGCAATTCGCGTCCGCGCTGCCGCATGGCGGGCTGGTCTCCTCGCAGGCCAGATCAAAGGTTGCCGCGCATCGTTCTCCCTTCTTCCTAGGCGGCGAACCTCGGCTATGCAATTTTCCCTTGCCGAACCGTCCCCGCTGGCGCCGGCCGTCCGTGGGTGGAGGAAAGCCATGGAACCGTGGTCCGGCCGGAAAATTCTACGTCGGGCCGCGCTCGTCTGCTAGCATGGACCGAAGGTTCGGAGATTGGGCTGAAGCTTCGGCCGAACGACGATGATGCTGCGGCAAGTTTGCACAGGCATGGCGCTGCTCCTTTTGCTCGGCGGAGCGGGCGCGAATGATGCGCGTCTGACGCTGAAAGAGGTGAGCGGGGCTCTCGCCAAGGCGACGCCCGGCCGGCCTGCCGATCTCGCACGGCTCGATCTCAGCTACCTCGATTTGAGCGGCCTGAACTTCCAGCAAGCCGACCTCAGCGGCGCCAACCTCTACGGCGCAGACC
>JASHRZ010000362.1 GCA_030037055.1 Alphaproteobacteria bacterium | reverse complement strand
CCGAAGCTGGTGCGCCGCGCCGAGATGGCGCCGCAAGCGCCCGCCGCGCCGGTCATGGTCGCGCCGCCGCCGCAGGGCGCGCTGCGCGGCGTGGTGCGGTGGTTCGATCCCAGGAGCGGCAAGGGTGCGCTGCGCCTGCCCGGGCTGGGCGATGTCGGCTTCGAGGCGCGGCTGCTTGCTGAATCCGGCATCACCCGCCTCTTCAAAGGCCAGGAAGTCGAGGCGACGCTCGTCACCGGCAACGGCGCGCCGCAACTGCAGCGACTGTCGGTGCCGGGCGCCGTCTCCGCCAATCCGCTGGGCGGCGGCGTGGTCAAAGGCCGCCATGCCAAGCCGGTGGTGGTCGAATTGAAGCGCGAGGCGCTACGCCGGGCCGCGGCCCGCGCCGAAGCCGAGCACATGCTGGGCACGACCCGCACGCGCTGAGGCCGCCGCGCCGGGGCGTTATCGCGCGAAGGGGCGCGCCGTCGCCGCGCCGGGATCGCGTTTGATCCAGCGGCCGGTCTCGACCTGATGAAAAAAGTCGTCGCAGATCCGGTTGAACCGGTCGGGCTCCTCGATGTTGAGCGTGTGCCCGGTGGTCGGAAACACCGCCAGCGCCGACGTCGGGATCGTCCGTTTCAGGAATAGCGCCGGCTCCAGGCACGGCCAGTCCTCGTCGCCGGTGGCAATCAGCACCGGCAGCGGCAGCGCCGCGAGCGCCGTCTCGAGATCGTAGAGCGACGGTCTCTGCCCCTGCACGCCGCGCAAGGTCATCGCCGAGCCCACCGCCGAATGCGCGCCGAGCTGGTCGGCGAACTCTTTCCAGCCGCGCGGGTCCTTGCGGTGAAAGCGGACACGAGTCGGATTGACGCCGTAGGATTGAGCGAAGCCGGCCATTCCTTGCGCCTCGATCGCGGCGGCGGTCTTGACCGCGTCCTCCTGAAAGCGCTTGCGCTCGGCCAGGTCGGTCGTCGAGCCGTGGCCGCAGCCACCCAGAACCAGCGACCGCGCGCGATCGGGATAGGCGAGGCCGAAATGCAGCGCGGCATAGCTTCCCATGGAGATGCCGATGATGTGCGCCTTGTCGAGGCCGAGAGCGTCGAGCACGGCGCGGACATCGTCACGCGCCCGGTCCTGCGAGTAGCGCTCCAGCTTCGCCGGCACGTCGGAGGGCGGGTATCCCCGCGCGTTATAGGCGATGACGCGGTAGCGCCGCGCGAAATAGCGCAGCTGCGGCTCAAAGCTGCGGTGGTCCCCGGCGAATTCATGGACGCAGAGGATCGCCGTGCCGGCGCCGGCCTCCTCGTAATAGAGACGCATACCGTCGTCGGCGGTGAGATGCGGCATGGGATGCTCCCGCTCAGAGCGTGTGGCGATTGGCGAGGCCGCCATCGATGGTGACGATGGTGCCGCTGGTATAGGCGGAGCGGTCGGAGGCGAGGAAGGCGGCCATCGCCGCGATCTCTTCAGGCGTCGCGGGACGGCCGAAGGGCATCTCCCGGGTCAGCTCCTGCCAGCGCGCGGCGTCGCCCAGCCGGTCCTGCGCGCGCTTTTTGAGCAGGCTCACCAGCCGGTCGGTCGCCACCGGGCCGGGATTGATGCCGACGACTCGCAGCCCCGCCGCGGGCGCGTGGCCGCCGAGCGCGCGGGTGAAAGCCATGAGCGCGGCGTTGCCGGTGCTGCCCGCGATATAATGCGCATCGAGCCGCTCGCCGGCGCTGCCGATCATGTTGACGATGACGCCGCGCTTGCGCGTCTTCATCAGGGCGAAATAGGCGCGGCAGAGATTGATGTAGCCGAAGACCTTGAGGTCCCAAGCCTGGCGCCAGCGCGGCTCCTCGATCTCCTCGATCGTGCCACCGGGGATGGCGCCGGCATTGTTGATGAGGATGTCGATCGTCGGGAAGTCGCGCGCAAGGCCGCGCGCGGCATCGCCATTGCTGAGATCGGCCGGCGCCACGGTGACCGCGACATTGTGCTGCGCGCGGATCTCGTCGCGCGCGCGCTCGAGGTCGGCGGCGGTGCGCGACACGAGCACGACGTCGCAGCCCTCGGAGGCGAGCGCCTGTGCTACGGCGCGGCCGATGCCTTTCGAGGCGCCGGTGACGAGCGCCTTGCGGCCGCCGAGATCGAGGTCCATGGCTTACTCCCCTGTTTGCTTTGCCGTCCACTATGCGGCAGAACCGGGCTTTCGGCCACCGCTTCGACGGAGACGCGCCTCATGAGCGAGACTGCCCTCATCATCGGCGCCGGCAGCGGGCTCAGCGCCGCGCTCGCCCGGCTCTTCGCGCGCGAGAAGATGCGCATGGCGCTCGCTGCGCGCCGCACCGAGAAGCTCGCGCCGCTCCTCGCCGAGACCGGGGCACGCGCCTGGCGCTGCGATGCCGCGAAGCGCGAGGATGTCGAGACGCTCTTCGCCGCGGTCGAGGCCGAGCTCGGCACGCCCGACCTCGTCGTCTACAATCCCAGCGCTCGCGCGCGCGGCGCCATCACCGAGCTCGACCCGGAAGAGGTGCAGAACACGCTGCTGGTAACCTGCTTCGGCGGCTTCCTGGTGGCGCAGGCGGCGGCACGCCGGATGCTGAAGCGCGGCAGCGGCACCATCCTCTTCACCGGCGCCTCGGCGAGCGTCAAGGGCTATGCGCGCTCGGCGCCTTTCGCCATGGGCAAGTTCGGCCTGCGCGGCCTGGCGCAAAGCCTCGCGCGCGAGCTTCATCCGCAGAACATCCATATCGGCCATTTCGTCATCGACGGCGGCATCGGCCGAGCCGGAGATGCCCGCGCCGGCCAGCGCGGCGAGGACGGGATGCTCGATCCCGACGCCATCGCTGCCTCCTATCTCCACGTCCACCGGCAGCACCGCAGCGCCTGGACCTGGGAGATGGAGCTCAGGCCTTGGCTCGAGACTTTTTGACGCCGCCGGCGAAAAAAAGGGCCGCGTTTTGATGCGCGGCCCAAGTTCAGGGAGGAAACGCCTGTTGAGGCGTCCGCACCGGATGTGGCAAGGCAGCACTGCTGCCGCAATCCGGCAATAACGCATAACGGCACTGCGCAAAACGCAGGGACGCGTGGCTGTCACCGGCGGAGCCGCTCGGTCGCCACCCAATCGACATTACCGGCAGCGTCGAGAGCGACGCCGAAGCGCTCGGCCGCTTGCGCCGCGGTGTAATAGCCGCGCGCAACGTCGCGGGCAACCAGCGCCGGCGCGCGCTCGAGAGCCGGGCCGTAGCCGCCGCCGCCCGGCGTCGAGACGGTGATGGCGTCGCCCGGCGCCACGGCGATGTCCTGGTCCTTGGAAAGATGCGGCGGCACATAGGCGCGGCCCGCCTGCTCGACCAGCACGGTATTGACCCCGCCATCGCCGCCGCCGAGCACGCCCTGCGGGCCGACCCGGCCGTGATCCATGACAAAGGAGGCGCGCGCCTCGCCGCGGCGGAGCCGGAGCTTGTAGCGCACCCCAAAACCGCCGCGCTGCCGCCCGGCGCCGCCGGACCCCTCGGCGAGCGCGTATTCCTCGAACAGCACGGGGTAGTACTGCTCGACGACCTCGAGCGGCGCCGTCTTGGAGATGCCGATGGTGGAGCAGCCATTGGCGATGCCGTCGAGGCTGCGGCTGCCGCCATAGCCGCCGCCGCTGATGAGATACATCACGTAATTGCGCCGGCGCAGCGGGTCGAAGCCGCCGAGCGCGAAATTGCCGCTGGTACCGGCGGGCGCCGCGAAGAGCCGGTCGGGGATCGCCTTGACCAGGGCGGCGAACACCGCCTCGGCGATGCGCTGGCTCACCTCGGCGGCGCAGCCGGAGACCGGGCGCGGATATTCGGCATAGAGAAAGGTGCCGTGCGGCTCGGCGATGTGCAGCGGCTCGAAGGTGCCGGCATTGATCGGCACTTCGGGAAAGACGTGCTTGATGGCGAGATAGATCGAGGATTTGGTGGTGGCGATGACGCTGTTCATCGGCCCGCGGCAGGGCGGGCTCGAGCCGGAGAGATCGAAATGGAGATCGCTGCCCTCTTTTCGGATCTCGAGCGCGATCTTGAGCGGCCGATCCTCGACGCCGTCGCTGTCGACCCACGCCTCGCCGGTATAGACGCCGTCGGGAATGGCCGCGATCTTGGCGCGCATCTGTTGGGCCGCGCGCCGCCTGAGCTCGGCAATCGCCGCCTCCACCGTATCGGCGCCATAGCGGTCGAGCAGCGCGGTGAAGCGCTTCTCGCCGATGGCGAGCGCGGCAGCCTGCGCCTTGATGTCGCCGATGCGCTGATCGGAGATCCGGATATTG
>JASHRZ010000361.1 GCA_030037055.1 Alphaproteobacteria bacterium | reverse complement strand
GACATTCCCGCCTTTTTGCGCCGCCAGGCAAATTGACCGAAGGTGAGGCGACCGGCGGCAGGAGGGACGGTTCCGCTCCTGCCGCCTTTTGATGATCGGCCACCAGCCTTTGCCTTGGGCGATGGGCCTTGCCGGGCACGGCACGACGCAACACGACCAGAGGCTCGCCGACTCGCCGCCGGGGAACTTCGCCATCGCTCGGAAGATCATTTCGAGGCCGAACTCGATTTTGCATAAACCTTTGATTATAAAGGACATTCCGTGTAATATTCTGTAACAAAGAGTGATTTGGTGCAGCGGCACAAGCGCCGTTAGTTTTGCGTGGCACAAAGAATCTCTACCTCGGTGGGATTGATGGACGACGTGGGGATCGCCCAGCAAAGAACCCTCAAAGCGGCGATACATTGCCGGGGGGTGGCACTGCACTCCGGAGGGCGGGTCGGCATGACGTTGCATCCGGCGGCGCCGGATAGCGGCATCGTCTTCCGCCGCAGCGACCGCGGCGGCGCCGAGATCAAGGCCTGCTGGCGCAACGCCGTCGAGCAGCCGCTCTGCACCCGGCTCGATGACGGCGAAGGGCTGTCGGTCGCCACCATCGAGCATCTGATGGCGGCGCTGGGCGGGCTCGAGATCGACAATGCGGTGATCGAGCTCGACGGGCCGGAGGTGCCGGTGATGGACGGCAGCGCCGCCCCTTTCGTCTTCCTCATCGAATGCGCGGGGATCGCCGAGCAGGATGCGCCGCGCCGCGCGATCAAGGTGCTGCAGCCGATCACCGTCGGCGAGGCCGGGAAATCGGCGGCGCTCACTCCCGATGACGGCTTCTCCATGAGCTTCGCCATCGATTTCGCCAGCGACGCCATCAGCCGGCAGGACATCGCCATCACCGTCGATCCCGAAAGCTTCAGAAGCGACATCAGCCGGGCGCGCACCTTCGGCTTCCTGCATGAGGTCGACCAGATGCGCGCGGCCGGGCTTGCGCGCGGCGCCTCGCTCGACAACGCCGTGGTGATCAGCGGCGATCAGGTGCTCAATCGCGAGGGGCTGCGCTATGTCGACGAGTTCGTGCGCCACAAGGTGCTCGACGCCCTGGGCGACCTCTACCTCGCCGGGGCGCCCATCCTCGGCCATTTCCGCGGCGTGCGCTCGGGCCATGCGCTGAACCGGCGCTTGCTCAAGGCGCTCTTCGCCGATCCCTCCGCCTGGCGCTTCACTACCCTCGCCCGGCGCATGCCACCGGAAGCCGCCTGGCAGGAGGCGCCGCGGCGCGCCCGCGCCTGAGATGCCGAGCTCCCGGTAGCCGTAGCGCGAGCACCGTGATATAAGAATCCCGCCCTGTCGCGTGCGGGGGCGTTTTTGATGAGCTGACAGTCCCATGGGCATCGCGCGTCGTTTCCGCTGGCCGATCCTCGCCGCCGTTCTGGTGCTGAACGCCTGTGCCTCGGACAAGGATGTTTACACCGAGAAGCCGGTCGAGACGCTCTACAACACGGCGATGAATCAGCTGCTCGACGGCGACTACAGCAAGGCAGCCAAGTCGTTCGACGAGGTCGACCGGCAGCACCCCTACTCGGTCTGGGCAACCAAGGCGCAGCTGATGTCCGCCTATGCGCTCTATGAGGCCGGCAAATATGACGAATCGATCGTCGCCGCCGAGCGCTTCATCTCGCTTCATCCCGGCCACCGCGACATCGCCTATGCCTATTACATGAAAGCGCTCGACTATTACGTCCAGATCGCCGATGTCGGGCGCGACCAGAAGACGACGCAGCAGGCGATGCAGACGCTGCAGGAAGTCGTGCGGCGCTTCCCCGACAGCAAATACGGCCGCGATGCGCGTTTCAAGATCGATCTCGCGCGCGATCATCTTGCGGGCAAGGAGATGGAGATCGGCCGCTACTACGAGCGGCAGGGCTTCTATCTCGCGGCGATCAACCGGTTCCGGCGCGTCGTCGACGATTACCAGACGACGACCCACGTGCCCGAGGCGCTGCACCGGCTTACCGAGTGCTATACCGCCTTGGGGCTCACCGAGGAGGCGGAGCGGGTCGCATCCGTGCTCGGCTACAACTATCCCGGCAGCGATTGGTACAGCGACAGCTACGCGCTGCTCAAGACCGACGCGCCCACCGTCTTCGCCAAGGCCGTCGCCGATGGCAAGACCGCGGCGGCGCCGGCCGGGATGAAGAGCGCGGATCAGAATCAGAGCCCGGGCTTGTTCGGCCGCATGTTCGGCGCGGTGGCCTCGCTCTTCTAGCCGCGGCATCGCTGGCCTGCCGCATTCGGCGCCGTTATCATCCGTCGTAACGCCAACCATGCACCGTCGCGCGCCCGCCTGATGCTGCTCGGCCTCGCCATCCGAGACGTCGTGCTGATCGACCGGCTCGACCTCGCCTTCCATGCCGGGCTCTGCGTGCTCACCGGCGAGACCGGCGCGGGCAAGTCCATTCTGCTTGACGCGCTTGGCCTGGCGCTGGGTGCGCGCGCCGAGAGCGGCCTCGTCCGCCGCGGTGCCGAGCAGGCGGTGGTGACCGCGGAATTCTCGCTGGCGCGCGGCCATCCCGCGCTCGCCCTCCTCGCCGAGGCCGGCATCGCCGTCGAGGGCGACCGGCTGGTGCTGCGCCGCATCGTCAACGCCGACGGCCGCAGCCGCGCCTTCATCGACGACCAGCCGGCTAGCGTCGGCCTGCTGAAGCAGCTGGGCGAAAAGCTGGTTGAGATCGAGGGCCAGTTCGAGCAGCAGGGCCTGCTCGACCCCGCCACCCACCGCGAGGCGCTCGACGCTTATGGCGGCCATCGGCGCGAGAGCGCGGCGCTCGCCGACACCTGGCACGCCTGGCGTGCCATCGCCCGCGAGCGCGCCGAGGCGGCGGCGCTCCTCGCCAAGGCCCGCGCCGACGAGGACTACCTGCGCCATGCACTGGCCGAGCTCGATGCGCTCGAGCCGAAGCCGGGCGAGGAGGTCGCGCTCGCCGAGGAGCGCGCGCTGCTGATGAACCACGAGAAACTCACCGAGGCGCTCGATGCGGCGCTGGCGGAGATCACCGGCGAGCGC
>JASHRZ010000360.1 GCA_030037055.1 Alphaproteobacteria bacterium | reverse complement strand
GACCAGGGCTGGAAGCCCGATTTCCTCGCCGAGACCCGCAAGCTGCGCGAGAGCGACTGGACCGTGGCGTCGATCCCCAGGGATCTGCTCGACCGCCGCGTCGAGATCACCGGGCCGGTCGACCGCAAGATGGTGATCAACGCGCTCAATTCCGGCGCCAATGTCTATATGGCGGATTTCGAGGATGCGAGCACGCCGAGCTGGGACAATCTCGTCGAGGGCCAAATCAATCTTGCCGATGCGGTGCGTCGGACGATCGCTTTCTCCGACCCCGCAAGCGGCAGGCAGTACCAGCTCAACGCACGAACCGCGACCTTGATGGTGCGGCCGCGCGGGTGGCATCTGCCGGAGGCGCATCTGCTGGTCGACGGCGAAGCGATGTCTGGCGCGCTCTTCGATTTCGGCCTCTACTTCTTTCACAACGCCAAGGAACTGGTGCGTCGCGGGACCGGACCCTACTTCTACCTGCCGAAGCTGGAGAGCCATCTCGAGGCGCGGTTGTGGAACGAGGTGTTCGTCCATGCGCAGGCGGCGCTCGGCCTGGCCAAGGGCACGGTGAAGGCGACGGTGCTGATCGAGACCATCATGGCGGCCTTCGAGATGGACGAGATCATCTTCGAGCTCCGGGACCATATGGGCGGACTCAATTGCGGCCGCTGGGACTACATCTACAGCGTCATCAAGAAATTCGCCGAAGATCCGAAGATGGTGATGCCGGACCGCGCGCAGGTGACGATGACGACGCATTTCCTGCAGAGCTACGTGCGGCTGCTGATCAAGACCTGCCACCGCCGCAACATCCACGCCATGGGCGGCATGGCGGCGCAGATACCGATCAAGAACGACCCCGTCGCCAATGACGCGGCGATGGCGAAGGTGCGCGCCGACAAGGAGCGCGAGGTGAGCGAGGGCCATGACGGGACCTGGGTGGCGCATCCCGGCCTGGTGGCGCTCGCCAAGGAGGTTTTCGACAAGGGCATGCCCGAGGCGAACCAGATCGCCCGCAAGCGCCAGGACGTGCACGTCGCCGCCGCCGATCTCCTCAAGGTACCGGAGGGCGCCATCACCGAAGCGGGCTTGCGCGCCAACATCAATATCGGCCTGGGCTATATCGAATCCTGGCTGCGCGGCGTCGGCTGCGTGCCGCTCTACAATCTGATGGAGGACGCGGCCACCGCCGAGATCAGCCGCAGCCAGGTGTGGCAATGGATCCGCCACGGTGCCACGCTCGCCGACGGCCGCCGGGTGACGCGGGAGCTCTGTCATGAAGCGCTCGAGGAGGAGCTGCAGAAGCTGAAGCGCAGCGCACCCGCGGGCAACCGCCTCGAGGATGCCGCCAAGCTCTTCCGCGATCTCATCGACGCCGAGCGCTTCGTCGAGTTCCTGACGCTGCCGGCCTACCAGCAGATTGTGCGCGAGGGAGCGTAGGCAGGCGTCGCGGCCGCCTACTTCATTTTCACGAAGCGAAGCGCGAAGTAGTCGTCGGCCTGCTGCACCAGCTCGACATTGTCGCGCGCCGCCCAGAACAGCACCTGCTGGTGCAAGGGGATGGTGGCGATGTCCTCCTTGACGATCCTGAGCGCCTCGTGCAGCTCGGCGGTGCGCTTGGCCGGATCGATCTCCGACTGGATCTCATCGACCAGCGTCTCGACTCTGGGGTTGGAGTAGCCGCCGGAATTGTAATCGCCGCGGCCCTTGCCAGTGCGCTTCAGCATGAGGCTGAGCAGCATGTTGTGCGCGTCATAGGTCGCTGGCGTCCAGCCCAGCAGGTAGAAGCTGGTGTTGTAGCCGGGGCCGAGGATCTTGGCGAAGTACTTGGCGCGGGTCTGGATCAGCGGGTTCACCTTGATGCCGATCTTGGCGAGCATCGCGGCAACCGCGGTGCAGATCTGCTCGTCGTTGATGTAACGGTCGTTGGGGCAATCCATGCCGATCTCGAAGCCGGAAGGATAGCCGGCCTCCGCCAGCAGCTTCTTCGCCGACGCGGGATCATAGGGCAGCAGGCGCTTGTTGAGCGCCTCGTCGAAGCCGTTGACGCCCTTGCCCACCATCAACCCGGTCGGCACGGCGTAGCCGCGCATCACCTTGTTCTTGATCGCGTCCTCGTCGATCGCCTGGTAGAAGGCCTTGCGCACCCGAATGTCCTTCATCGGGTTCCTGCCCTTGATGTTGCTCTCGAGCAGCTCGGGGCGGTCGACATCGAAGCCGAGAAAGATCGTGCGCAGCTCCGGCCCGCTGATGATCTTGAGATGCGGCGTCCTGGCGATGGTGTCGACGTCCTGCGGCGGCACCGTATAGATCATGTCGAGATCGCTCGAGAGGAGCGCCGCAACACGGGTATGGCCGTCGGCGATGCGGTGGAACACCGCTTCGTCGATGTTGAACTCCGGCGTATCCCACCAGTTCGGATTCCTGACCAGCGCCGTCTGCACGTCCGGCTGCCGCTCCTTGAGCATGAAGGGACCGGTGCCGTTGGCGTGATTGGTGGCGTAGTTCTCCTCGCTCTTGGTGAGGTCGGCGACGCGGGTGGCGTTGTTCTTCTCGCACCACGCCTTGCTCATGATGTCCCAGACGGTGATCTCCTCCGGCAGGATCGGGTCGGTGCCCCTGGTCACGAGGTCCACCGTGTGGTCGTCGATCTTCCTCGCCTCCTCGATCAGCGCTACCGCGCCAGCGAGGTTGGAGCCGGGCCCCGTGACGCGCGCGAAGGAGAAGACGACATCGTCGGCGCTGAACGGCGTGCCGTCTTGGAACGTGATCCCCTGGCGCAGCGTGAAGCGCCAGACATTGGGCGCGGTCTGCCGCCATGCCGTCGCCAGCGCCGGCTCCACCTTGAGGTTGCGGTCGCGCCGCACGAGCGGCTCGTAGATGTTGCTGTCGAAAGAGAGCAGGAAGGTCTCCTGCCGCGCGTAGGGATCCATCGAATTGGCATCGCCGTCATTGGCCCAGCGGAAGGTCCTGGCCGATGCCGCGCCGCCCAGACTCGACGCCACCAGGACGGCAAGCACCGCCGTCCGAATCATCCTCATCGCATCCCGTCTCCACGCGCCTGGCCTTGGCCGACGCTCCTGTTGCAGAGAACGTTCTTCGCGTCGGGGAGCCGAGTCAACCGGATTTCACGCCGCGGCGGTGCCGGAAGCGGGCGGCGGCAGCGGCGGCCGGTCCTCGTCGAGGATGTGGCAGGGGGTGAAGCGCGCCGCCGGGGCGGCGAAGAAGACCTCGCCGAGATCGTCGACGGCGCGCTCCGCCTCGTTGCGGCCGAGCGTCTCGAGCTCGGGCATGTGGTGGATGCCGTCGAGCGTGAAGTGCGGGGAGCCGGTGGCGGGGCTGATGCGGAACACGTTGTGCGGGCCGATCAACGCGTGCGCCATGGCGATCGCCGAAGACGACTGCGCCTTCATGAAGACATCGGCGATGCGCGCCGCCCAATAGGAGGCGCCGAAGGAGACGCGTTTGTTCCAGGCGATCTCGAGGGGACGCGAGGTGCAGCCGAGGCTCAGCACGCGGATATCCTCACGCGCCCAGCCGAGCACGCCGATCGCCTCGACCACCGCCAGCGCCATCGGGTTGCGCGCCCACAGGCTGCCATCGACATAAGCGCCCTCGTCGGACAGATGGATCGGGAAGTAGGTCGGCGCGGCGACGGTGGCGAGGGCGACGTCGATCACGGGCACCTTGTAGTCGCGCGTCAGGCTCGGATGATGCGCGGTCTTGTAGATATAGACCCGCTCGGAGGCGAGATCGAGCGCCGGCACCAGCAGGCGCTTGCGGCAATGGCCGACGCGGCGGTCGCCGAAGGATTTGGTCAGCGCGTTGCGCAGCGGCTCGAGGCTGTATTTGGCGCGCAGCAGGCGGCGCAGGCTGCTGGTCACCTTGCGCGCCGGGAAGATGGCGGCGCCGTCCTCTTTGTAGAGCTGCAGCATCTCGCCGGCGGTCTGCCCCAGCGCCAGCCCCGTGGCGATAATGCCGCCGGTCGAGGTGCCAGCGATGAGGTCGAAA
>JASHRZ010000359.1 GCA_030037055.1 Alphaproteobacteria bacterium | reverse complement strand
GCGAAGCTGTCGGCGGTGATGCGGTACATCAGGTCGCCCACCTTCTGCCGGCCGTGAAAGGCGAGCGACAGGCGCTGGAGATGGCTGTAGAGCGCGCCGCGGAGGTCGTTGACCATGCGCTGGCCGACGCCGATCGTGGTGTAGTTGTGGAGCAGCGCCAGCAGCCCCGAGCCGAGCGTGACGACGACCAGGCCGATGCAGGCGACGATCAGCAGCGTGCCCCGCGGCAGCGCGCCGAGCCAGGGCGCTGGCACCGGCTTGCCGGCGAGCACGTGGTCGATGACCAGCTGCAGCGGCCAGGGCTTCAGCAGGTCGAAGCCGGCGATGAGAAAGACCTGCAGCAGCGCCCAGGCGAAGCGCCAACGATAGGGGCGCAGAAACGGCAGGAATTTCCAGGCGAAGGCGCCCATGTGCGAGCCCTCCGGCTCAGGCGGCGCGCGGCATGTCGGCCGGCGCCGCCGCGGGCTCCGGCGCGACGGGGCTGACGCCCTGGCTCTTGGCCACCGTCTCGATGATAGCGTGCATCAGCCGGCCGAACTCGAGGGTGCGCCACGCGATGAGCGCGGCTTGCAGCAGCCCGATGCCGCCGATCACCGCCGCCGCCGCCGGCGCGTCGAGGATGAGCGCCGCCGCGGTGATAGCCGCATAGCCGCGCAGGATGACGGCGGAGAGCCGCGACAGCCGCATGGCGCAGCGCACGCGCAGCAGCCGCTTCATGCCGCCGTGATTCTCGGTGCAGACCAGCACGAGGGCGCGGCTCCACAAACCGCGGGCGATCTTGAGGTCCCAGTCGTTCCAGCCCTGGTCGGTGACGATGAAGTATTTCTGTGGCGTGAGAAAGCGCAGCAGCCCACCGAGCAGCAACTCCTTCTCGTCGCCGTGCTCGCTCCAATAGGAGAGGTAGAAGGCGCGCTCGCGCCAGTCGAGCCGCGCCTTCTGGCGCGACGGGGGGATCGGCACCCGCACGTGTTCATGCGTGCGCATCTCGCGCAGCCGCCATTTGAGCCGCTCCCAGCCGCGCAGGATCGGGCCGAGATAGATCAGGAGCGCGACCAGCGCGCGCGCCTTGAGCCCGCTGAAGCGCTTGTCGATCGGCGCCTTGAGCGCGCCGTTGATGCACAGCACCCAGGTGGTGACGAGCGGCACCGTCAGCAGCCAGACCCAGCCGCCCGCGATGAGTCCAGCAAGCGCCAGCAACAGGGCGATGACGTTCCATTCGAAGCTGAGCGGCAGGAAGGCCGCGAGCGAGGAAGGCGGCTCGTACATGGTCTGGAACAGGCCGCGGCCGAAGACGCCGGAATAGATCAATGGTTTCCTCGACAGCAGCGCCGCCGCCGAGAGGTCCCCATAGATCCGTCCCAGCCATTTCGCCTGGCCAAAGAGGTTGAAGCGGAAGGGATGCTTGGAATAGACCAGCGCCTCCGCCTTGCCGTAGCCGCGCTGCTGGCCGATATAGGCGCTGACCGTGTTGCGGCGGAAATGCCAGACCACCGCCGCCGGACTGAAGCCGATGGTGTAGCCGGCGTCCTGGAAGCGCCAGCAGATGTCGACATCGTCCCCGGCGGCGCGGTAGATCGGGTCGAACCCGCCCAGGCGGAGCAGCGCGTCGCGCCGGAAGGCCATGTTGCAGCCGGCGATGTGCTCGGCGACGTCGTCGGAGAGCAGCACATGGGTGGGGCCGCCCGGCGACACCGCCACCGCCGCCGGCACCAGACTGTCCTCGGGCGGGGGGAAGTTGGGGCCGCCGCAGGCCATGAGCCGCGCCGTCTCCATCTTGGCGACGAGATAGGCGAGCCAGTCGGGATCGGCGACGCAGTCGCTGTCGGTATAGGCCACGATCTCGCCGGTGGATGCTGCTGCACCGACATTGCGTGCCGCCGACAGGCCCTTGTTGGGCTGGCTGATGATGCGGCAATAAGAAAAGCGCTCCGCGATCTCCAGCGTGCGGTCGGTCGAGCCGTCATTGACGACGATGACCTCATAATCGGGATAGTTGAGCTTCTCCAGCGAGGCGAGGCACGCTTCCATGGTGCGCTCGGCATTGTACGAACACACGACCACGGAGACCCGCGGATAGCGTTCGAGCCGGGGTGGGACCGGCCCCTCATAGCGCTCGCGCACCGCGGCGAAGGCCGGCTTCGGCGCACGCTGGCGGTCGACCAGGCCGAAGGCCCAGTCCTCGATCAGGTGCCCGCCAGTAAACCACTCGTCGGTCCAGGCGAAGACGCAGGTGCCGGCCGCGCCCATCTCGAAGGCGGTGCGCAGCTGCCAGGACAGGATCTTCGCCTGCGCCTCGCTGCCCTCGCGCATGGAATCGATGCCGAACTCGGTCAGCACCAGCGGCCGGTCGACGGCGAGGTTGTGGAGCCGGGAGAGATAGCGGCGGAAGGCGGGCTCGTCGTGGAGATAGACGTTGAAGCAGAGGAAGTCGGTGAAGTCGATGGTAAGGTATTCGGTCGAAGGGAAGTTGGCGTAGCTGATCAGGCCCTCGGGATGGATCTCCTTCGCCGCGACGACCAGCTTCTTGAGGAAGGCGCGTACCCGCTCCGGCCCGTGCCAGCGCACCATGTCCGGCGGGATTTCGTTGCCGATGAGATAGGCCAAGATCGCGGGATGGCGCTCGAGCCCGCGCACCGCCTCGACCACGGTGCGGACGATCTCGGTCTGCGCCGGTGGGCTGTCAAGGAAGGTGATGTGCTGCGACCAGGGGATGCCGGCCAGCACCTTGAGCCCCGCCGCGGCGGCGAGGTCGAGCAGCCAGACCGGCGGCAGGGTGAAGACGCGCAGGGTGTTGGCGCCCATCTCCGCCATCAGGCGGAAGTCCCGGGTCACCGTCGCGCGCTCGGGGAACTGCGCGCCGTGCGAGCCCGGTGCAAACGGCCCGTAGGTCACCCCTTTGATGAAGAACTTGGCCGCGCCGGCGAAGAAGAACTTGCCCTGCACGCGGATCGCCGCGCTTTCCGCGCCGACCGGCGCGGGCTGGCGTACCGCGATGGCGGTCTCGACCGGCTGCATAATCTGACCCAACTCCCGTGACTGTCTGGGGCTGACGACCCGTCCGAGCGCTCGGCGGCCGTTCCCCCGCGCGCTCCGTTGGCGCGCTGCTCACAGCAGAACGTTGCCTTGGCACGGCCTATTCCGCGGCTGGATAGCGCCGCAGAAAGCCTTGCCTGTCAAGCGTCAGCCGCCTGCCGGCGCCGCCGCGAAAGAGCGCTGGTGCCAGGTCAAGGCGGTGAGAAGAATGGTGTCGAGGTCGGACTGGCGGGGCGTCCAGCCCAGCACCGCCCGGGCGCGCGTGGCATCGGCGACCAGCGCCGGCGGGTCGCCTGGCCGACGCGGCGCCTCGCGCCGTGCTACGCCCCGGCCTGTGATGCGCTCGGCCGCGGCGATGACCTCGCACACCGAATGGCCCTCTCCGGTGGCAAGGTTGAGGGCGAGGTTCGCGCCGCCGCGCTCGAGATGGCCGAGCGCCAGGACATGCGCCTCGGCGAGGTCGCCGACATGGATGTAGTCGCGGATGGCGCTGCCGTCCGGCGTCGGATAATCGGTGCCGTAGATCTCGATCTCGGCCCGCCGCCCCAGCGCCACATCGAGGATTAGCGGGATGAGATGCGTCTCGGGGTCGTGTTCCTCGCCGATCTCGCCCTCGGCATCGGCGCCGGCCGCGTTGAAATAGCGCAGCGAGGCGTGCTGCAGCCCATGTGCCAGGCCTTCCCAGTGCAGCATCCGCTCCACCATGAACTTGCTCTCGCCATAGGGATTGACCGGGCGCTGCGCCATGTCTTCGCGGATCGGCATGCTGTCCGGCATGCCGTAGGTGGCGCAGCTCGAGGAGAAGACGATCCGCCGCACCCCGACCTCGCGCATCGCGTCCAGCAGCGCGAGGCTGTTGACCACATTGTTGCGGAAATAGCGCTCGGGCCGGGTCATGGATTCGCCGACATAGGCGAAGGCGGCGAAATGCATCACCGCTGCGATGTCGAAGCGCCGCAGGGTCTCGGCCACCAGAGCGCGGTCGCCGACATCGCCTTCGACCAGCGCGCCCCAGCGCACCGCCGCGCGGTGCCCGCGGACCAGATTGTCGAGGACGACCGGGACATAGCCCGCCCGGGCGAGCGCCTTCGCGGCATGGCTGCCGATATAGCCGGCGCCGCCGGTGACCAGAACCGCCTTGCTCATGCCCGCTCGCTATGGCTCCCGGGACCGGCGATCGATATCCGCCGCGGCGGCCCGAACTTCCCGCCGGCCTCGCCCCGGCTGTGATACGACGAACGCGGCCCGCGGACAAGCCGTCCGCGCCAGGGCCGGACCGGCGCAGGACCCGCGTCATTGCGCCGCACCGGCGCGGCCGGGGCCCGATTAACCCTTTGGTCCCCTCGCTTGACGCACGGCCGGGATTGCGACTTACTGCGCGCCGGGCCGCACGCCTGGCGGCACCGCTCTGCCGCCCATCGCCGCGTCGCCGGCCAGGAATATTTCTCCGGCCGGGGCGTTTTTGCACTATCGCCCGAAGGGAGCAGTCATGCGCATCGCGATGATCGGCACTGGCTATGTCGGCCTCGTCTCCGGCGCTTGCTTCTCCGAGTTCGGCGTCGCTGTCGCCTGCGTCGACAAGGACGAGGGCAAGATCGCGCGGCTGCGGGCCGGCCAGATTCCGATCTACGAGCCCGGGCTTGACCAGATCGTCGACAGCAACGTCCGCGCCGGGCGGTTGTCCTTCACCGCCGATCTCGCCGCCGCGGTCGCCGGCGCCGACGCGGTGTTCATCGCTGTCGGCACGCCGTCCCGCCGCGGCGACGGCCATGCCGATCTCTCCTATGTCTTCGCCGCCGCCGAGGACATCGCCCGCGCGCTGACCGGCTATGCCGTGGTCGTAACCAAGTCGACGGTTCCGGTCGGCACCGGCCGGCGGGTCGCCGAGATCCTGCGCAAGACCCGCCCGGAGCTTGGCTGCGACGTGGTGTCGAATCCGGAGTTCCTGCGCGAGGGCTCGGCGATCCAGGATTTCATGCGCCCGGACCGCGTCGTCATCGGCGCGGCGAGCGACCGTGCCAAGGACATCATGCGCGAGCTCTACCGTCCGCTCTACCTGATCGAGACGCCGCTGATCTTCACCACGGTGGAAACGGCGGAGCTGACGAAATACGCCGCCAACGCTTTCCTCGCCACCAAGATCTCCTTCATCAACGAGATCGCCGATCTCTGCGAGGCGGTCGGCGCCGACGTGCAGGACGTGGCCAAGGGGATCGGCCTCGACGGCCGCATCGGCCGCAAATTCCTCCATGCCGGGCCGGGCTATGGCGGCTCGTGCTTCCCCAAGGACTGCCTCGCGCTGACGCGCACGGCGCAGGAGGCGGGCATGCCGGTCAGCATCGTCGAGGCCACCGTCAAGGTGAACGACGCGCGCAAGGAGCGCATGGCGGCGCGCATCATCCGCGCCTGCGGCGGCTCCGTCGAGCGCAAGACCGTCGCCGTGCTCGGCCTCACCTTCAAGCCCAACACCGACGACATGCGCGAGAGCCCGAGCCTCGCCGTCATCCCGGCGCTGCGCAAGGCCGGCGCCACGGTTCGCGCCTTCGATCCCGAAGGCATGGTCGAGGCGAAGAAGCTGCTGGAGGGCGTCGCCTTCTGCAACGGCGCCTATGACGCGATGGACGGCGCCGACGCGCTCGTCATTCTCACCGAGTGGAACGAGTTCCGCGCGCTCGACCTGAAGCGGGTCAAGGCGCTGCTGCGAACGCCCACTGTCATCGATCTCCGCAACATCTACAAGCCCGCCGACATGGCCGAGGCCGGCTTCTATTATTTCAGCATTGGTCGCCGCTCGGTCGAGCCCACGCGCGGCGAGCAGCGGGTCCGGGCGCAGGGATAGGTGGACGATCTATGAGCTCGAGCCAGAAGCGCATTCTCATCACCGGCGGCGCCGGTTTCCTCGGCTCGCATCTCGGCGAGCGGCTGCTGGCCGAGGGCAACGACGTGCTGTGCGTCGACAATTATTTCACCGGGCGCAAGGCCAATATCGCCCATCTCCTGCCCAATCCCAATTTCGAGGCGATGCGCCACGACATCTGCTTCCCGCTCTATGTCGAGGTCGACGAGATCTACAATCTCGCCTGCCCGGCTTCGCCGATCCACTACCAGTTCGATCCGGTGCAGACGACCAAGACCAGCGTCAGCGGCGCCATCAACATGCTGGGGCTCGCCAAGCGCGTGCGCGCCAAGATCTTCCAGGCATCGACGTCCGAGGTCTATGGCGACCCGATCGTCCATCCCCAGCGCGAGGACTACCGCGGGAACGTCAACCCTATCGGCCCGCGCGCCTGTTATGACGAGGGCAAGCGCTGCGCCGAGACGCTGTTCTTCGATTATCACCGCCAGCACAAGCTCAGGATTCGCGTCGCACGCATCTTCAACACCTATGGGCCGCGCATGCATCCCCATGACGGCCGCGTGGTGTCGAATTTCATCGTCCAGGCGCTCAAGGGCGAGCCCATCACGGTCTACGGCGACGGCTCGCAGTCTCGCGCCTTCTGCTATGTCGACGACCTCATCGACGGTTTCGTGCGCCTGATGGCGGCGCCCGACGACGTCACCGGCCCGATCAATCTTGGCAATCCCGTCGAGACCACGGTGGGCGAGCTCGCCGAAAAGATCATCGCGCTCACTGGCTCACGCTCCACCATCGAGCGCAAGCCGCTGCCGGTCGACGATCCCGTGCAGCGCTGTCCCGACATTTCCCGGGCGCGCGACGTCCTGGGCTGGCAGCCGCACGTGCCGCTCGAGCTCGGACTGGAGCGCACCATCGTCTATTTCGACCGCTTGCTGGCCGAGGAGGGCGAGCGCAAGACGGTGCTGCAGCTCCGCGCTTAACCCGGCAGGAAGGAGAGCAGGGGCGGAGGTGCCGGCATGCGGGCCCGGCGGCGGCCTTCAGGGCTCGTCTGCGCCTTGACAGCCGTCAGGCCGATTTCAGTTCATCCGGCCAGCCCTGCAGGCACATCAGCGTTTGCAGTCCCGTGGCGCAGAGCGTGCGCTGCCCGTCCGCCACGGCGACGACCTTGAGATCCGAGATCGCGAGCGTTCGCCCGAATTTGAGGACCTCGGCGACGGCGATCAGCTTTTCGCCGCACGCCGGCGACAGCAGGTTGATCTTGAACTCGATCGTCGGCGGCGCGCTTTCCGGCGGAAACAGCGAGAAGCCCGCGTAGCCGCCGGCGGTGTCGGCAATCGCGCTGGTCGTTCCGGCGTGGAAGAAGCCGTGCTGCTGGCAAAGATCGGGACGCTAAGGCAGCTCGATCTCGACTTGTCCGGGTTCGACGCGGCTCAGCCCGGCGCCGATGCTCGTCATAAAGGTCTGGCGTAAAAAGCTGTCGTGAACCGGCGCCTGGTAGCCGTGATCCTGGGGGTTTTGGGTCGTCATGAAGCGCCTCGTTCCGGCGACGACAACAGCGTTGGGTTGCATCGAGAGTAGGAATGCGTTCGACTGAAGGTTGTCAAGCGCCGGATGATCACGGTGTCCGCCGGTTCGTCTATGGCATCCGCTTGCACTTATTTGCTATCCGGCGACGCTCAGCGCGAGCGGCTTCCGCCGTGTCTTTTTTCGATCGCTAGTCTATTCGAAGCGCAGCTGCAACCTCGGCCGCACCTTCTGCCTCGATCGCTGGCTTGAAAACCGAGGGCGCCTGCCGGCCAATGTCTACGGCATGATCACGCGTGCGCGGTTTCTGAACTGCATGCCTTTAGCGCGGCAGAAGCCGCGCCCGTCGCGTCTGATCGTCGACTATCTCGGCGCTGGGATTAAGTCGCTGCCGTGCGAGATTCTGCTGCTCGCGGGCCGCGACGTGGATGATTGGTATGACCGCGCCTATGGCGCTTGGGTAGCGCGCGCCTATGAGCGTAAGCTCGCACGCCAACAACCGACGTTACAGGCAGTGCGTGCGCGCGGCGAAACCTCTCCCGGGCGCTCGGTCGAAGGTCGATACGACCGGCTGCTCTTGCCTTGGCGGGGCGCCCGCGGCGAGCGCTTCGTCATGTGCATGTTTCAAACGCGGGCCTATCGCGTTCTGTCGCACGGCGCCCAACTTGGCCAGCGCCCAGCCCCATAAGTGGACATCCGTGCCGCGCCAAGGCCGGCGAGGGCGATCCCCTCGCCATTGAAACGCAGCTCATCGGTTTCGACCGCAAACGCATCCACTTCTTCCAGCGCATGCGTCACGCGGATCAGGGTTATCCCACCGCCACGGCCGAATTCATGGTTCTCCATGTGGATGTCGCCGGCCCGCGCGCGCGGCCGAAATGCCGACGGAAGCCCTCGCCATCATGGAGCGGCTCCTCGCCGAGCATCGGCAATTCCCGCGGCCGCCCGAGCCGGGCCGGCACATCGGCCTCGAACGGCGCAACGCGTAACGCTCCGGCTCGGCATCAACAAGACGTGAGAGGGCCTCCGATCTCCTGTGCCGGCGGCGCGCCGGCCGGCTATAGTCGGCGCATGGACCATCCGGTCGTGCTGCCGATGGACGGGCCGGTTCTGGTCTTCGGCGGCCCCTACAGCAATCTCGAAGCGACGCGCGCGGCGCTGGAAGCCGCCGCACGGCGCGGCATCCCGCCGCGGCGCATCTTCTGCACCGGCGACGTCGTCGCCTACGCCGCCGATGCCGGCGCCACGCTCGACTTGTTGCGCCGCGCCGGCATCGCGGCGGTGATGGGCAATTGCGAGGAGCAGCTCGGTGCCGGCGCCAAAGATTGCGGCTGCGGCTATGCCGCCGGCAGCGCCTGCGACCTCTTGGCGGCCGCCTGGTACGCTTATGCTGCGCGCCGTCTCGACGCCGATTCCTGCGCCTTCGTGGCGGCGCTGCCGCGCCGGATCGACATTGGGCTCGCCGGCAGGCGCCTTGCCGTGGTGCATGGCAGCGTGCGGCAGATCAACCGCTTCATCTTCGCCTCGACCCCCGCCGCGGTGAAGCGCGAGGAGCTCGACGCCACCCAATGCGACGGCGTCATCGCCGGCCATTGCGGCATCCCTTTCACGCAAGTGATCGACGGCCGGCTCTGGCACAATGCCGGCGCCGTCGGCATGCCTGCCAATGACGGCACGCCGCGTGTCTGGTACGCCATCCTCTCGCCCGGCGCCGACGGTATCGTCGTCGAGCACGCGGCGCTCGCCTATGACCACCTCGCCGCGGCGGCGAAGATGCGCGCCGCC
>JASHRZ010000358.1 GCA_030037055.1 Alphaproteobacteria bacterium | reverse complement strand
GACCCGGCCAAGCCTCCGATCTCATCAAGCTGCCCGACGACGTTCTTGAGGAGGAACGGGTGACGCGCGCCGGCCTGATCGAGAAGCTCGCCGATTTCGACGACAAGCTGCTGGAGCAGCTGCTCGAGGACGTAGAGCCCTCGAAAGAGGAGATTTATGGTCACCTGACGCGGAATTTGAGCGGCGACCGCATCGTTCCGGTCTTCCTCGGCTCGGCGCTGCTGGATCACGGCGTACGCCGCTTGTGGAAGGCGTTGCGCCACGAGACCCCCGGCGTGGCGCAGGCTGCAGCACGGCTGGGGCTGCCCGCCGGGGGCAAGGACTCGGTGGCGCAGGTGATCAAGACCTATCACGCGCCGCATTCCGGCAAGCTGTCGCTGGCGCGCATCTGGAGCGGCCAGGTGACCGACGGCATGAGCCTCGGCGGCATACGCGTCGCCGGCATTCTGCGGCTCACCGGCGCACATCAGGAGAAGCTCGCCGTCGCGCAGGCGGGCGATGTCGTGGCGCTGGCGCGCATGGAAGGCGTTCTCACTGGCGCGGTGCTGAGCACCGGGGCGGTGCCGTCGGTGCCGCGGCCGCCGCTGCCGAAGCCGGTCTATGGTTTGGCGCTCGCCGCCGAGAAGCGCGCCGACGACGTCAAGCTGACGCCCACCATCGCCAAGCTTATCGAGGAGGATCCGACGCTTTATCTCGAGGCGAATGCCGAGCTGCAGGAGATGGTGCTGTGGGGCCAGGGCGACATCCACCTGCAGATCGCCATCGACCGGCTGCGCAACAAGTACAATCTGCCGGTGACCGCGCGCAAGCCGCAAGTTCCCTATAAGGAGACGATCCGGAAGGGCACGGCCCAGCACGCGCGCTTCAAACGCCAGTCGGGCGGCCACGGCCAGTTCGCCGATGTCCAGATCGAGGTGAAGCCGCTGCCGCGCGGCACCGGCCATAGCTTCATCGATGACGTGGTGGGTGGCGCCATCCCGCGCAACTACATTCCCGCGGTCGAGGAAGGCGTCGAGGATTACCTTCGCCACGGGCCCTTGGGCTTCCCGGTGGTGGATGTGTCGGTGACCCTCGTCACCGGCCAGTTCCACGCCGTCGACAGCTCGGACCAAGCGTTCAAGACCTGCGGGCGCATGGCGATGAGCGAGGCCATGCCGAAATGCGATCCCGTGCTGCTCGAGCCCATCCACCACGTCGACATCTCCGTGCCGAACGCGTTTACCTCGCGCGTGCAGCGGGTGATCTCCGGCCGGCGCGGCCAGATCCTGGGTTACGACGCCAAGCCCGGCTGGGACGGCTGGGACGTGGTGACGGCGCAGCTGCCGCAGGCAGAGCTGCACGATCTCATCGTCGAGCTGCGCTCGGTCACCTTGGGGGTTGCCACCTATACCGACCGCTTCGACCATCTCCAGGAGCTCACCGGCAAGCTTGCCGAGCGGGCGATGGCGGGGCGCGGCGAGCAAGCGGCGCAGTAACCTTCTCGCTCCGCGAGCGAACCTCCTGTTGCGGCCTGCGCCATCGCGCGGGCGTGATTTGTCCTGGCCCTTGGCAAGCGCTATCTGACGCGGCAAGGGGACGGCACGCGATGAGGAGAGCACCATGTTGATCAAGCGCAAGCGCGGCTGGGAGCTGCGCGAGAGCGAGGCAACCCCCGAGTCGGTGTTCCGCGACCGCCGCCGCGTGGTGCAGGCGATGGGCATGGGTGCGCTGATCGCTGGCGCGGCCCCGGGCGCGGCGGCGCTCGCCGCGGCCCCCGCCGATCCCTCCGCGGGGCTCTACCCCGTCAAGCGCAACGAGGGCTACACGCTCGACCGGCCGATCACCGACGAGGGGCTCGCCACCACCTATAACAACTTCTACGAATTCGGGTCGCAGAAGACCATCGCCGAGGACGCGCAGGAACTGCCGATCCGGCCGTGGAGCGTGGTCATCGACGGCATGGTCGACAAGCCCATGACGCTCGCGATCGACGATCTGCTGAAGCGCGTCACGCTCGAGGAGCGGCTCTACCGCCATCGCTGCGTCGAGGCATGGTCGATGGCGGTGCCATGGAGCGGCTTCCCGCTGAAGGCGCTGGTCGACCTGGCGCAGCCGCTCGGCTCGGCGAAGTATCTGCGCATGGAGACCTTTCAGAACCCCAAGGTGGCGCACGGCCAGAAGCAGTTCTGGTATCCCTGGCCTTACATCGAGGGCATGACCATGGCGGAGGCGACCAACGAGCTCGCCTTCCTTGTCACCGGCATGTACGGCAAGCCGGTGCCCCGCCAGGACGGGGCCCCGCTGCGCCTGGCGCTGCCGTGGAAATACGGCTTCAAATCGATCAAGTCGATCGTCAGGTTCAGCTTCACCGACCAGCGGCCCGTCGGCTTCTGGGAGAAGCTGCAGGGCAACGAATACGGCTTCTGGGCCAACGTCAACCCGGAGGTGCCGCATCCGCGCTGGAGCCAGGCGAGCGAGCGCGTTCTCGGCGCCGAGGGGCGGCGGCCGACCCTCCTCTATAACGGCTATGGCGAGTACGTCGCGGCGCTTTACCAGGGGCTCGAGGGCGAGCGCCTCTTCATGTGAGCCGCGCCCGGATGCGGCGGAAGAGGCGAGGCAGGGCAATCTTCGGAGTCGGAATCCCCGGGCCAATCGCATGTGGAAGTTTTCGGTTCCAATCTTGCTCCGGAGAGCGGGTTCGGATTCCGAAATTGCGTTTCGGCAGCCTCACGGATTCGAAACATGCGTCGCGGCCGACAAAGGATGCCCTATGCGATTGCCCTGCGGGAGCCGAAGAAGAACCCCGCGCGAGTCTAGGCCATTGTCCTGAGAATGAAAGGAGCACGCTGCGTTCCGATTCGCCGGCAGCGCTGGCGGGCGAGTCCGAAAAAAGACTCACACGGAGAGCGATTGACGGCGATGGTTATCGATCTCTGCTTTGCACGGGCGGTCGCGCGCGATTAGAATGCGCACGTTTTTTGTGCCGGAGGAACATGATGCATGCACGACTCGGCTTCAGCGTGATCGCCGTCGGCTTGTTGCTGTCGGCTTGCGGCAGCACGACGGGTGATCGCGCGGTAAGTGGCGCGGGCATTGGCGCGGCTGCGGGCGCGGTCGGCGGCGCGCTGGTTGGCGCACCGCTCGTCGGTGCGGCCATTGGCGCCGCTGCGGGCGGCGCGGTCGGCGCGGCAACGACGCCGTCGCAAGTCGATCTCGGAAAGCCCGTGTGGAAGTGAGTCCGTTGCTGGCCTGAAAGCGCCGGGCGGCCTGCTGCGGCGCATCAGCGGCGGAGAGCAAGAGGCGGGCGCAAGCACGGCTGGAAGCTTGGCCGTTGCGCCGCGGCGACGGCATCGATGCGCGACAGCCCGATATCCCTGAGTTCCACATCGTTCATGGCGAGGAGCTGCTGGCGCTCACGCTGCAGTTGCCGCCAGCAGCACAGCGCCGCGAGCAGGCGCGACACCGGCATCCGAAGCACGTCCGCCTGCCTCAGGTCGTGAAATAGAGCGCCTGATCGAGCGCCGCCCGCGATCGACCCGGCTGAGGAGCAGGCCGGCGAGCCAGGCGATCAGCAGGAAAAACGCGGCGACCCCGGGCCTGCACGACTCGGGTGGGGCGCGCCTTTACCAGCCCGAGCCTCGCGGGCTTCTGGGCGGCGGTCGATGCCGGCCTCGGCGTCACTGCGCACCGCGCCGAGCCGGCCGGCCCATCTAACCGTGCTCGATAGCGCGGCGGGCTGGCCCGATCTGCGGTTGATCGATCTTTGGCCGCACACCGCCGGCCACAGCCTGTCGCCGGCCGCCAGCCGCCTCAGGCAAGCCTGGCCGCGGCGCGCCGGCCGGCCGCCGCTCAGCGGCGATAGGGGTAGCAGCGCGCGCGGTCGAGATTGACGCCGAAATGATCGGCCAGCGCGCGGATCGCCGCGCCGTGCTCGGCATAGGGATCGCTGTTGGCGGCGCCGACGATGATCGGCCTGAAACCGTGATCCTCTTGTCCGCCGGGCGGCAGCATGGCGGTGACGAGCGCCTTGCCCTCGCCGTCGCGCAGCGTCAAGAACAACGGCATGACGCGCCGGATATGCGCCTTGAGGCCGATCTCCTGCTCGATGAAGTTGCGCGAGGGCGGCGCAAAGCTCTGTCTCGCCTTGGCCGTCTCCTGGCGGAAGAATTTCTCCACCGCGTGATGCATGGACTGGGACTCGTCGATGGCCTCCGCCTCGGTCTCGAGCCGGAACCAGGTCTTGCCGTCCGGCGCATCACAAATGTAATGCATGCATCCTCCAGCGATTCTCTCTAGAAATTGGGCTCGAGCCGCTCGCGGCAAGCGGCGGGGAGGGAAGAATGGCAGAGCTCGATTTCACCGGCCGCACGGTGCTCGTCGTCGGCGGCTCCAGCGGCATCGGCAACGGCATCGCCCAAGCCTTCCGCGCCAAAGGCGCGGCCGTCCATGTCTGGGGCACGCGGGCGCGTGTCGAGGATTACGCGCGCGAAGCGGGATCGGATCTCGCCGGTCTTCATTACGCCCAGCTCGATGTCACTGACGGCGTCGCCATCGATCGCTATGATCCTCCCTTCGCTCGACTCGATATTCTCGTCCTTGCGCAAGGCATCGTCATCTATCGGCGCGGCGAGTTCAACCCCGACGGCTTTCGCCGGGTCGTCGAGGTCAATCTCAACAGCTTAATGGCCTGCAGCGTCAAGTTCCACGACATGCTTGCCGCCGCCAAAGGCTCGCTGATCATCCTCAGCTCGACCGCCGCCTTCCATTCGACGCGCGGCAATCCCGCTTACAACGCCTCGAAGACCGGCGCCTACGCGTTGACGCGCAGCTTGGCCGTGGCGTGGGCGGCAGATGGCATCCGCGTCAAC
>JASHRZ010000357.1 GCA_030037055.1 Alphaproteobacteria bacterium | reverse complement strand
CGTAACCAATGACCGACGCGGTGAAGCACGCCGGCCGGCTCCTCGGTGAGCGCGCGCCCGCGTCGCGGCGTTTCCGCGCGCTCGGAAAGGGCGAAGTGGACGAGACCGGCCGAGGTGGCGAAGGCCGGTCCGGCGGTCGCCTCGGCCAGCCCGTCGATGCGCAGCGGCCGGCCGACGCGAACCTGCTTGTCGAGGATGAGCCCGGCGAGCTCGCGCGCGCCGGGGAGCTGGCATGCGCCGCCGGTCAGCACGACGCGGCGGCCGGCGATCTTGTCGAAGCCGCTGTGCTCGAGGCGGTCGCGCACCAGTTCGAAGGTCTCCTCGAGCCGCGGCGAGATGATGCCGACGAGCAGCGATTTCGGCACGTGGCTGGCCTGCGATTCATCCTCCTCGCCGACCTGCGGCACGGTGATCATCTCGCGCTCGTCGGCGGCCGAGGCGATGGCGCTGCCGTAGAGCGTCTTCATCCGCTCGGCATGGGCGAGCGGCGTCGAGAGGCCGCGGGCGATGTCGTTGGTGACGTGGCCGCCGCCCACCGGCACGGTGTCGGTGAAAACGAGGTTGCCGTCGAAGAACACGGCGATGCCGGTGGTGCCGCCACCCATGTCGATGACGCTGACGCCGAGCTCGGTCTCGTCCTCGACCAGGGCGGCGAGGCCCGCGGCGTAGGGGCTCACCACCAGCGCCGCGATCTCGAGATGGCAGCGCCCGACGCAAGTGGCGAGATTGCGCACGGCGCCGGCCTGCGCCGTCACCAGATGCATGTTGACGCCGAGCTTCTGGGCGTACATGCCGCGGGGATCGCGGATGCCGCGGCTCTGGTCGACGGCGAAGCCGACCGGGATGGAGTGGATCACGACGCGGTCGGCGGGCTCCTTCAGGGCGTGCCCGTGGTCGAGCACGCGGCGCATGTCGCTGTCGGTGATCTCGCGGCCGTTGAGGGTGATGTCGCTCTTGACCAGGCGCGAGGCGTTGAAGCCGCCGGAGAGGTTGACGACGACCTCCGCCAGCGTCTCGCCCGCCATCTGCTCGGCGGCATGCACCGCGGCGAGGATCGACTGGCTCGCCGCCTCGATATCGGTGATGACGCCATTCTTGACGCCGCGCGAGACCTGATGGCCGATGCCGGCGATCCGCGTCCCGGCGCCGCCGCGACGGGCGATGAAGCAGCACACCTTGGTGGTGCCGATATCGACGATGCCGATGGTCCCGCGCGGGCGCGCGGCGAGCTTCTTCATGTGTTGTTTCCCGGTTGGCGGCCCTTCTTGGGCGGGGTCTTGGCGGTCTCGGAAGGCGCGATGCGCAGCACGAGCCGGTCGGCGAGGCGCATGTCGACCAGCTCGATATCGCGCTCGAGAATGCCGTCGCTGCGCTCGAGCTCGGCCAGGCGGTGCCAGGCCGCGGCGGGATCCTCTTCCGGCAGCGCAATGTCAATGCCGCTGTCGAGGCGGAGGTTCCAGCGCCGCCCGCCGATCCGCACCGCGGCCGCGACGCGCGGCGCGAGCAGGGGCTCGGTGGCGAGCATGTCGAGCAGTGCCGCGCCCGCCTTGGGCGCGTCCGGCCCGACCAGCACGATGAGCGCCCCGAAACCGTCGAGACGATCGCTCGGCACGACGACGCCGTCGCGATCGACCAGCACGAGCTTGCCCTGGCGCTGCCAGAAGGCGAGCGCCTGGCGCTCGACGATGCGGATATAGAGCGCATCGGGCAGTCGGCGCTCGACCGAGGCGGAGCGCGCCCAGGCGATCGATTCCAGCCGCCGCTTGGCTGCGGCCGGGTCGACGGCGAGGATCGGCGTGCCGCGCCCGACGCCGAGCGCGCCGAGGATCGCCTCGCGGCTGATGCGCTGGCGGCCCTCCACCTGCACATCGTCGACCGCCAGCCCGCAGCCCGCCGTCCAGTCGAGGAAAGCGCGCTCGGCGGCGCGCGCCGTATCGGCGAGGACGCCCTTGCGCTGTATCCACCATCCGCTGCCGCCGAGCACGAGGAGAAGCGCTCCGGCGGCCGCGGCGAGCCCGGCGCGGCGCAGCCAACGCCGCGTGGGGCGCGGGCGCTCGGCCGGCGGCTTTGCGGATCGCTCGGCGCGGGCCGTCAGGAATCGCATGCGGCGTTCTCCACCATCCAGCGCACCAGCTCGGCAAAGCCGATCCCGGCATGCCGGGCGATGTCGGGCACCAGCGAGGTTGGCGTCATGCCCGGTTGGGTGTTGACCTCGAGCAGGATCATCCGCCCGGGCTCGCCCGCCGTGTCGTCGTAGCGCAAATCGGCACGGCTCACGCCGCGGCAGCCGAGCGCGCGATGCGCCCTGAGGCTGATGTCGAGCGCCTCGTCATAGGCGTGCGGGTGGACCGGCGCCGGCATCAGATGCGCGCTGCCGCCGGGCGCGTATTTCGCGGTGTAGTCGTACATGGTGGCGTTGATCGGCCGGATCTCGAGCGCGCCGAGGGCGCGCTCGCCCATCACCGCCACGGTGATCTCGCGTCCCGGGATGTAACGCTCGACCAGATTCTCCTCGTAGGCCCAGCCGCGCGCCTCCTCGGCCCAGGAATTGTCGTTGGGCCGGACGATGCGCACGCCGACGCTTGAGCCCTCGGCGGCCGGCTTGACGACGAAAGGCCGCGGCATGATGTCGCCGCCGGCGAGTTCGCGGCGCATCACCACCCTGCCCTCCGCAATCGGCAGGCCGGCGGCGGCAAAGATGGCCTTGGCCGTAGGCTTGTGCATCGCCACCGCGGAGGCGAGCACGCCGGAATGGGTGTAGGGGATGCGCAGGAAATCGAGCACGCCCTGGATCGTGCCGTCCTCGCCGCCGGTGCCGTGCAGTGCGTTGAAGACGGTGTGCGGCCGCGGCGTCAGCGCCGCCAGCAGCGCGTCGAGGTCGCGCGTCACGTCGATCGCGCGCACGTCATAGCCCAGCGACGCCAGCGCCCGGGCGCATTCCGCACCGCTCACCAGCGAGATTTCGCGCTCGGACGACCAGCCGCCCATCAACACGGCGACGCGGCGGCTCATGGCGCGCCTGCCTTGGGCTCGCCGATGCGGCGGATCTCCCACTCCAGCGCGATGCCGCTGGCGTCGAAGACGCGCCGGCGCACCTCCTCGCCGAGCCCTTCGAGATCGGCGGCTGTAGCATCGCCGGTATTGATGAGGAAATTGGCGTGCTTCTCGGACACCATGGCGCCGCCGCGCGTCAGGCCGCGGCAGCCGGCACGGTCGATAAGCTCCCACGCCTTGTGGCCGGGCGGGTTGGCAAAGGTCGAGCCGCCGGTCCGGGCGCGGATCGGCTGCGATGCCTCGCGCGCCGCCCGGATCTCGGCCATGCCTGC
>JASHRZ010000356.1 GCA_030037055.1 Alphaproteobacteria bacterium | reverse complement strand
TCTCTCGGTGCTCGACTGGAATCCGGCGCGCGGCTTCTACGAGCGCCTCGGCATAAGGCCCAATGCCGGCTGGCTGCCCTATCGCGTCAGTGGTGCGGCGCTCGCCCGCCTCGCCGAAGAAGAAGAATAAGAGCCGGCGCGCGCAGCGGACCACCCGTTCGATCGCTCCGCGCTTTCGTATTCACTTATCCAGCAGCGCCCAAGCGGCCCTCCCCCTAAGAGATGCGTGACCGCCGCTTGCGCGGGGAGAGGGACATCGGTCCGCTGACCATTCCGTCTGAACGAAACGCGCTCTAGCTCTGATCGGCGGCGGCGAGCGCGTCTTCGGCCACGACGCGGTTGCGGCCGGCGCGCTTGGCCTGATAGAGGGCGTCGTCGGCGCGGCGCACGGTCTGGAGCAGTGGCTCGCCGGGCCGGTAGCAGCTGACGCCGATCGACAGCGTGATGGTGCCGAAATCGTCGCCGGTGTTCTTGCGAACGATGCGGCGACGCATGATGGTGTTGCGGATCTGGTTGGCAAGCCCGACGGCGTCCTTGAGCCGCGTCTGCGGCAGGATGATGGCGAACTCCTCGCCGCCGTAGCGCGCCGGCGTGTCGCGGCCCTTGACGCTGTCGGTGAGCGTGCGCGCCACCAGGCGCAGAACCTGGTCGCCGAGCGGGTGGCCGTAGGTGTCGTTGAATTGCTTGAAACGGTCGATATCGGCAATCAGCAGGCTGAGCGGCTCGCCGCTCTCGATGGCATCGCGCGCCGCCTCGCGCAGCCGGCTTTCGAAGAATTTGCGGTTGGGAATGCTGGTGAGCGCATCGGTCAGCGCCTCGCGCCGCACCACCTCGAGATTCTGCCGGAGTTCGGCGATCTCGCCGGAGGACGCGCTCAGCCGGTCTTCGAGGCTGCGGTTTCGCTCGGCCATGCGCTGCGTCTCGAGGATCAGGCCCGTGACCAGCGCGCGCATATCCTCGTCGCCCGGCGCGCCGCCGATGTCGCTCGAATACCGGTCGAGCGTCTTGCCGAAAGCGTTGGCGTCGCCGGTCGCCGATTTGATGTAGCGCATCACCTGGTCGACGGCGTATTGCAGCCTGCCGCCGGTCTCGTTGAGCAGGTTGAAATGCCGGCCGGTATCGCAAAAGCGACTATAGAGCTCGGCATTGAGCGCCTGGGTGAATTCCTGCTGGTTGGAGATCAGGATGTCGATGGTGCGGTTCAGCTCCGGAAGGAGGCCGGTGGCATAGGCATACCAGACGGCGTAATTCTCCGGCGTCGCCGGCACCTGATGGGCGAGCATGCCCGCCTGGGCTGCCTCGGAAAACCCCTTTGCCTGCGTGAAATCGTCGGCCTGCGCCATTGATCACTGACTCTGCTATCGGCGGGCAGGCGGCGCCTGTCGCCCTCTCCCCGGCGGATCCTGCCCAAGCTTTCTTGCGAAAAGGTTGCCAAGGCGAGCCTGCCTCCGGCTGGCCGGACGTCTCTCCCAGGCACGAGCCGCTCACATCCCGCCGGCGCGATGGAGGCAGGCCGCCGGCGATGCCGGTCGTCCTCGAGGCCCTCCCTCGGCTCGGGGCTCCGCCGCGGCTCGGGCGCCAGCGCGCCAACAGGGTGCAACCCGAGAGGAAGGGCGCGTCGCTCGGGGGGAAATCCGGGCTAGGATGGGCCGCCCCCGGAGACGCCCGATGCCCCCTCCCCTCAGCGCGTTCAAGACCGCCGTCCAGCCGGAGTGGATCGACTACAACGGACACATGAATGTCGCATTTTACGTTCTAGCCTTCGACAAGGCAACGGACGGGCTGCTCGACCATCTCGGCCTGGGCGAGGCCTATCGGCGCGCCACCAACTGCTCGGTCTATGTGCTCGAGGCCCATGTCACCTATGACCGCGAGCTGAAGCTCGGCGAGACGCTCGCCATCGACACGCAGCTCATCGACGCCGACGCCAAGCGCCTGCACTTCTTCCATCGCATGACCCATGCCGAGGCGGGCTATCTCGCCGCCACCTGCGAGCTGATGGGGCTGCACGTCGATCTCGCCGGACCGAAAGCCGCGCCGATGCCGCCGGCGGCGCTGGCCGCGATCGAGCGCCTGCTCGCGGCGCACCGCCTCCTGCCGCCGCCGCCCCAGCTCGGCCGCCGCATATCGATCAAGCGGGCGACATGATGCTGCGCCCGCTGGCGCTGCTGGGACGCCACGGTACCTGGTTTCTGGCGATCGGGCTGTTCGTCGGCCTCATGCTGCCGCCGCTCGCGACGTGGGTGCGCCCGGCGCTCAACACGCTCATCTTTCTGCTGACCGCAACGAGCTTCCTCGCCATCGACTGGCCGGCGCTCGCCGCGCATGCGCGTCGCCCGGTGCTGCTGGCGCTGGTGCTGGCCTGGAGCCTGGTGGCGGCGCCGATCGTCATGGCGTCGGCGGCGCGCGCGCTGGGCCTGCCGGTGCCGCTCGCCCAGGGCGTCGTGCTGTGGGCGGCGTCGCCGCCGCTGATCTCGGTGCCGGCAATCGCGCTGCTGCTCGGGCTCGACGGCGCATTGGCGCTTATCCTGATGGTGAGCGGCATCTTTCTCATGCCCTTCACCCTGCCGCCGCTGGTGCTGGGGCTGATCGGCCTCAAGCTCGGCATCGGCATCCTGCCGCTGATGCGCAGCCTGCTGCT
>JASHRZ010000355.1 GCA_030037055.1 Alphaproteobacteria bacterium | reverse complement strand
TGGACCGAAAACCTGTCCCGCGCGCATCGCGTGGCATCTCAACTGCAGGTCGGGCTGTGCTGGGTGAATTCCTGGTTCCTGCGCGATCTTCGCACGCCATTTGGCGGCTCAAAGCAATCCGGTATCGGCCGTGAAGGAGGCGTCCATTCGCTCGAGTTCTACACCGAGCTCACCAATGTCTGTGTCAAACTGTGAGGGCCCGATGACGCGCAAAGCGTCAGATGCGGGCGGAGCGTTCGGATCGACCGAGAATTCCGTGCGAAATCTGGCTTAGGAGGTACTCGAGGCTGTCGGGGCAGGCCTCGTCATACTCCTTTACTATGCTGTTGATGATCCGCCGCACGCAGGTGACATCCCAGTTCGCCCGCCCCGAGCGCTTAACGTCAGCGACGACCTTGAGAGCCGCGCGAAAGGCTCGCAAGAGTTCGGGCGGTAATCGCGCCTTGTCGTAAAGCGCCTTGAAGCCCAGCGGGCCGCGGTCGGCGATCAGTGTGACGGCGCTTGCCGCAGCTATGCCGGCGCGCACCGCCATTCCCGCCTCAAAGAAGCGCGTGTCGCCCATACAAAGAGCCCGCATCAGCAGCGTCGGCGTCAACCGCCCCGTGGCGTGGAGGCGCTGCGCCAGCGCCTCGGGGTCGAACGCACGCGGCATCGATGCAAGGTCTTGCATGAACGCGCGCTCGCCGGCCTGGCCCACAAGCTCGTCGGCGAGGTCGCTGGGAAGTGCGTGCTTCTCGATGAGCCGGTTGCGCAGAGCGGTCGAGACCCTTTGGATGAGCCGCTCGATCACCGTCATCGGCAGAAGCGGCCGCTCGACCATGAGGCCCTGCACTGTCTTGTCGCCGCCGAAGTGCTCGACGATATCGTGATAGGCGGGCTCCGACACCACCGCCGCAGGATTTGCCAGCAGGGCGGTCACGACTTCGCCGCTGTGGGTTGCGACCAGGGCGTCCGACACCTTCTCGCTCACCGATTCCCGCCTGGCGACCGCCAACTGCTTCTGGGAGCTGCCGAGCTCCACGATGGCGACGAGGTCCGTGTCGGACAGGACGGGCGAGCATTCGATAAACGGCAGCGAAACGGCGTCGACATCTTCCGAGATTTCGCGGGCAATCGACGGCGGCAGGACCGCGCAATTCCTGATGTGAATAGCGAGCGCCTGCCGAACCTCCTGCTCCACATCCTTCGCCAGCTTCTCCAGGATCGCAAGAGCCGCTTCGCGCTCTTGGGGCATCAACTTCGTCGAGGTGAGAAGCGAGCCGACAATCGTGGCAGCGGCCGTTCGCGCATCGACCGATGGACTTTCCCGCATGCGGTCGCGAATCTCGATGAGCTCGGCCGATGCTTCCCGTTGCTTCGATGTCTTCGCCTTCGGAACGCGCCGACCCGACGCGCGGCTGCTGCGTTTAGTCAACCGCCATTCCCCATAGAGGTTACGTCAAAGATAACATTGTCTTCGGGTGACCGGAAGCCAAAAGACAGCATCCGCGAGGGTCTCGGCGGTGAGCACTTTCCAGACGCTTCCGAAGAAACTGACTTCAGCAAAGTCGAGGACGCGGGCGTGGCCGCGGATAGACTGCGAGGTCCGCGGCGAAAAACCGGCCCCGTCGTGGCGACCGCAGAGAACGTCAGCCTCGCAATGCTAACTCGGACGGAGTGGGCCGGCAGGAGCTGTCGTCCGCTCGCCCGCCTGCGCACAGTCGTAAATGACCGCGCAAAGCAACATCGTGACATCCGAGCCATTGTCGGAGAAAGGCAGCCAAAGGGCCTCGTAGGCGTGCGAGCGCCCGTCGAGAATGCGATCCTGATGAACGACCATCCGGTCGCCCGATGCGACCAGGGCCTCGCAACGCTTAATGACCTGATTTCGAAAGTCTGCGATTGGAATCTCGCTCAAAAACTTGCCGGTGAGCTCGTAGCCGGCGAGCTTCGCCAATGTGGTTCCGTGGAGACGGACGTGAAAGCGAAGCGGTTCGACAAGCACATCCACAAGCATGACGTTGCCCAGCACATACCCAAAGTCGAGCGGGTCGATGTCCCGTCGGGTAGGCCAGCGCCGGTTGCCCTTCCTCTCAAGCCAGTAGTAGTAGAGCCGGAGCAGCCTCGGATCGCTAATCTCTAGTATGGGATCTGTGTTGGCGACCGGCGGAGAAAGGCTGTTTGTGGCGATCTCGCCCGGCTCAAGGAGCTGATCGACCAGCGCGATCAGCTGCGCCCCTTGGAAGGGTTTGGCGAGAATCGCGTCCGCCCCAAGCTTTTTCGCGGCGGTCAGGTGCGGAGCTCCGCTCTCCACGGAATGTCTCGACATTGCAATGATTTTGGTAGCGCTTTTGGCCCTGCGTATCTCGCGGATAGTTTCGATTCCATCTAGGTTCGGCATAACAAGGTCGGTGATGACAAGCTCGGGGTGCTGCTCGCGGAACAGCGCCAGCCCAACCTGCCCATCCTCCGCCTCGATTACCGTATGCCGCGTGCTCGCCAACATCCGGCGCAGCGACTGCCGTATCGTCGACGCATCATCAATGACCAGAACGAGCGCCATGTGAGCAAGGGCCTTCGCCCAGGTGAGTAAGATTGGCTTCCTAGCTCATCGGCACTTAATGCCACATGAAGAGAAGCCTCGCTGTGCGCCCAGGCGTTGGCAAAGGAAGGGAAATTGCATTGCTTTTTATGCGAATATTGCACGGATTCGGCACAGCGTTTAACGAATTGCAAGTGATGTGCGCTCAAGCTTTGAAAGTGGCACAAGTGTGGGAGGGCGTCATGCTTCGCTACGAGGTCCTCACGTGCAAAAACGGCCGTTGGACGGCCGACAGTATCCTGGACACGCGGG
>JASHRZ010000354.1 GCA_030037055.1 Alphaproteobacteria bacterium | reverse complement strand
GGCGCGCCACGGCGACGACGTCGAGGATCGCGGTGAGCTGCGGCACGCCGACGCCGGCGACCATGCGCGTGGTGCAGATCGAGCCCGGGCCGATGCCGACCTTGATCGCGTCGGCGCCCGCCGCGATGAGCGCCTCGGCGCCCTCGGCGGTGGCGACGTTGCCGGCGATGATCTGAGAGTAATTGGACAGCCGCCGGATGCGCTTCACCGCCTCGAGCACGCGCTGCGAATGGCCGTGGGCGGTGTCGACCACGAGCACGTCGACTCCGGCATCGAACAGCGCCTCAGCGCGCTCGACGCCGTCATCGCCGGTGCCGGTCGCCGCGGCGACGCGCAGACGGCCGTGCTCGTCCTTGCAGGCATGGGGGAATTTCTGCGACTTCTCGATGTCCTTCACCGTGATCAGGCCGACGCAGCGATAGGCGTCGTCGACCACCAGCAGCTTCTCGATGCGATGCTGGTGCAGGAGCCGCATCGCCTCCTCGCGCTTCACCGTCTCGCGCACGGTGACAAGCTTGTCGCGGGTCATCAGCTCGGAGATCGGCTGGCGCGCGTTGCTGGCAAAGCGCACGTCGCGGTTGGTGATGATGCCGACGAGCCGCTGCGAGCCGCGCTCGACCACCGGGATGCCGGAGATGCGGTTGTCGGCCATCAGCTTCAAGGCGTCGGCCAGCGTCTCGTTCGGCCCGATGGTGACGGGGTTCACCACCATGCCGGCCTCGAACTTCTTAACCTTGCGCACCTCGTTCGCCTGCTCGGCAATGCCGAGATTGCGGTGGATGACTCCGAGCCCACCCGCTTGCGCCATGGCAATGGCGAGGGCGCTCTCCGTCACCGTGTCCATCGCCGCCGAGATGATCGGAATGCCGAGGCTCACCTCGCGGGTGAGCCGGGTTCGAATGTCCGTCTCGGTGGGGAGGATCGACGAGGCCGCAGGAACCAGCAGGACGTCGTCAAAGGTGAGCGCCTGTCGGATTTCCATACTGCCATCCCTTCCCATAAGGGGGGAAACTTGGGTTGGCGACGCACTATATACAATAGGCGGTATAAGGGAAGTGCCGCGATCCGTGCCTGGAATGGCCGCTACGCGTCGTTCCGGCCGCGAAAGCCTTGCGCGACGACGTAGATCTCCGCCGATTCGCTGCGGCTCGCCGGCGGCTTGGCATGGCGCAGGCTGGTGAAGTCGCGCTTCAGCGCCGCCAGCAGCTCGCGCTCGGCGCCGCCGTGGAAGACCTTGGCGACGAAGGTGCCGCCCGGCGCGAGCACCTCGCGAGCAAAGGTGAAGGCGGCCGCCGCCAGCGCGACGACGCGCAGATGGTCGGTGGCGGCATGGCCGGTGCTGGGCGCCGCCATGTCGCTCAGCACGACATCGGCCTGGCCACCCAGCGCCTCGCACAGCGCCGCGGGCGCCGCCGGGTCGAGGAGATCGCCGCGCAGCAGCACCGCCCCGGCGATCGGCTCGACGGGGAGCAGATCGATGCCGACGACGCGGCCCCTGCCCGATTGCGGCCGGACGCGCTCCACCGCCACCTGCGCCCAGCCGCCCGGCGCCGAGCCGAGATCAACGACGCGCGCGCCGGGCCTCAGGAAATGGAAGCGGTCGTCGAGCTCGAGCAGCTTGAAGGCGGCGCGCGAGCGGTAGCCGAGGCGCCTCGCTTCGCGGACATAGGGGTCGTTGAGCTGGCGCTCGAGCCATTGCGTCGAGGAGGCGGTGCGGCGCTTGGCGGTCTTGATCCGCACCGCCGGGGCGCGCGCGGTAGTCGGGGCACGTCCGCCGCGCCGCCGGGCGCCGCCCTTCTTCACCGCGCTCCCGCGCCGAGCAGGCCGAGCAGGATGCCTTCGCGGATGCCGCGATCGGCGACGCGCAGCCGGCCCACCGGCCAGAGCTGGCAGATCGCCTCGAGAACGGCACAGCCCGCCAGCACGAGATCGGCGCGGTCGCTGCCGATGCAGGGATGCGCGGCGCGCGCCTCGTAGCAGAGCGCGGCTAGGCGCTCGCAGACCGCGCGCACGCTGTCGAAGCCGAGCACGACGCCGTCGACCAGGGCACGGCTGTAGCGCGGCAGCTCAAGATGGATGCCGGCGAGCGTCGTCACCGTGCCCGAGGAGCCCAGCATCTGCACCTCGCGGCGCGCGATGCGCGCCGCGATCCGATGCCGTTCCTCGAAGGGCCGGAGGGCCGCGCGCATCTCCTCGACCATCGCGTCGTAGGTGGCGCGCGACACCTCGCGGCCGCCATAGCGGTCGGTGAGCGTGACGACGCCGTTGGGCAGCGATAGGAAGTCCTCGACGCTCGGGGCCATGCGGGGATCGCGCGGCACTTGGAGCCAGACCAGCTCGGTCGAGCCGCCGCCGATGTCGAAGATGAGGGCGTGGGGCACCCGGCGGTCGAGCAGCGGCGCGCAGCCGGCGACGACGAGCCGCGCCTCTTCGTCGCTGGAGATAATCTCGATGGCGATGCCGGTGGCGGCGCGGGCGCGCTCGAGGAACTCGGCGCAATTGGCGGCGCGCCGGCAGGCCTCGGTGGCGACGTAGCGCGCCCGGGTGACGCGGCGATGGGCGAGCTTGCCGGCGCAGATCTTGAGCGCATCGATGGTGCGCGCCATGGCCGGCTCCGAGAGCACGCCGCTGGCCGCCAGCCCCTCGCCCAGCCGCACGATGCGCGAGAAGGCGTCGATGACGCGGAAGCCGCGCCCCAAGCCGCGCGCCACCAGCAGCCGGCAGTTGTTGGTGCCGAGATCAAGCGCCGCGTAGGTTTCCTCGCGCGCCGCGAGGGCCTGCGGGGAGACGTTGCCGGCGCGGCGGCGGGCGGGCGAAAAGTGGCGAGTTGCGGGCTTGTCGAGGGGCGGCAAAGGCGGGACTCGATTCACGACATATTCATGACAGGCGTGCAATGCTAGCCTAGGAAGGCACGGTTGCGAAGCGTGGCGTCGGCCGCGCCCTGGCCCTATCCAGGGCGCACGGGGTATGCTATCCAGCGGCGTGCGTTGGCTAATCCCTGGTGGGGGATCGTCTAACGGTAGGACAGCGGACTCTGACTCCGCCAGTCTAGGTTCGAATCCTAGTCCCCCAGCCACGCAAAAGGCCCAATGAAATCAGGCATTTCTTGCGCACCCAGGCGCCGTTCCTGACGCCAGAACGTGTTGCAAGCCGGTCTCAACAAAAACCGCGGATTCCCCGGCGTTCCCGACCATTCCCAATAGCTCCGTGCAACACGCGCGCAACATGCAGTTCACCTGCTGTTCTGCGCTGCGGTTGCCCCCCAAAACGCTGCGCAAGTCCGAAGCGGGTGCACAGGCCAGGCGCGGGATGCGCGCCCCAGCGCTCACCGGTGCGCAAGCCGGCCGGCCCTGGCGAGCTCCAGGCCGGCACCGAGCTGCATCAGCTGCCGTCGTTCCTGCTCGCCCAAAGGTGCCGGCTTCCTCGCCTCGAGCGCGGCAATCTCACCCTCGAGCCGGTGCACAACTGCAACGCCTCGTTGCAGCGCCGCTCCAGCTCACCGGCGACCAGGCGATTGTCGGGATCGACGGCGTCATATTGCCGTCGCGCATGCGCAGCCGAGAAGCGCGCTTGCTGCAGCGCCAGATCGAGTTGCCTTCGTGCGGCCGACGTCTCGCTCGTCTGAGCCTCGAGCGCCTTGACCGCGGCATCGATGCCGAGCGGCTTCAAGACCCTCAGCGCCTCCGTGCCGACGGCGTGATCGGCACGTAAGCTGCCGAACGAAATGCACCGTCCGGCGCCGTGGTTCACGAGGGCACCCTGGCAGTGATAACGGCGCGCCTTGCCGCTATAGCCTACATACATTTTGCGACCGCAATGTCCGCAGCGCAGAAAGCCTGCCAGCAGCAATTCCCCGCGCCGCACCGCCCCTCTGACCAAAGGACCTTTGCTGGTCGCATTGTTGGCAATCACACGCTGGTTCCTCTCGAACTCGCTCCAGGTGATATAACCCTCGTGCCTGTCCTTGAGCAGCACATCCCATTCCGTCTGCGGGCGCCGCACACCGCGCTTGACGCGCTTGCGGCCGTCCTCGACGCTCACCTTGCTCATCGTGCTGCCAAAGGCGTAGGCGCCGGCATAGACGGGATTGGTCAGGATGTTGTGGACCGTGTTGTAGAGCGGTAGCCTCAATCCTCGCCACCCGCCCCGCTCCGCGCGCAGCGCTCTCCCGCGCGAGCGGGTTCGTTCGATAACCCAAGTCGGACGTGCACAACCTCACCGAGGTTGCAAACGACGACGCGAGGCTGGTGCCATTCAACCTTCCGGCACCTCGGCCTTGCGCAGCCCCTCATAGAGGCGCTCGCGCCGAGCCAGATAGGTTGGGTTGTCGCTGTTCGCGCCCGCGCGGAGGCGTGAGATCGTGAAGGTTGGATCGAGCGCGAGCCCGGCTTGGGCGGCGGCCCGCGCTTCTGCCAGCCGACCGAGATTTGCCAGAGAAGCGGCGAAACCGAAATGCGCGAGCGGAAAGTTCCGGTTCATCTCGACGGACTGGCGGAAGCGCGCGGCGGCCTCCTCGTCGGCGCCAATCTGCAGCTTGTCGAAGCCCGCGTACGTCATCCAGTAGTTGGCGGTCGTATCTCGAGGGCTGAGGCGGAGCGCCTCCTGGACGTGGGGCTCGGTTTCCTCGCCCCGGCCGAGAAAAACCTTGGCAACACCGATATATCCGTGAGCCATTGCCAAATTTCGATCGAGCGCCAGCGCCCGTTCGCACTCGGCAACGCCTTGGGCCGCGCGGTTGGTATGGATTTGAACGGCGCCCAACAGGCAGTGAGCCCAGGCATGATTTGGGGCTAGCGACAGTGCCTTGGTCAAAGCCGCTTCAGCCGCCGCGAGGCGCACAGCTCGATTATCGGTCATATAGGCGGAGCCACGCAGAACATCGACAAATGCGCCGGCCACCAGTGCCTCGACATTGCCGGGATCGAGCGCCAAGGCGCGGTCGAAGAAACCGCGCGCTTGCGCCAAATACTCGGGCGTCTGTCCCCTGTTGGCGCAAGCCATGCCTTGGAAATAGAGGTCCATGGAATCAGGATGCGGTGTCCGTTCCGCGCGGCGCGCCTCGGCGGCGATCAACTGCGTCCCCAACTGGCCGGCGAGCCGCGCGACGATTTCGTCCTGCATGTCGAAGAGGTCCGCGACCGGCTTGTCGAAGCGCTCGGCCCAGAGGTGGTTGCCGGTCTCGGCGTCGATGAGCTGGACGTTGACGCGCAAGCGGTTGCCACCACGCTGCACCGAGCCTTCCAGCACGTAGCGCACGCCGAGCTCACGGCCGATCTGCCGTACATCAGGCGATTTGCCCTCGTAGGAGAACGCGCTATTGCGCGCGATCACGAACGAGCCGGAGATGCGCGAGAGATCGGTGGTGAGGCTCTCCGTCACGCCGTCGACGAAATATTCCTGCTC
>JASHRZ010000353.1 GCA_030037055.1 Alphaproteobacteria bacterium | reverse complement strand
GTGCGGCGATGCCATGACCGGTCGATGGCGCGCGCCGGCATTAACCTCGTTGCAAGTGCTGCGCGCGCATAAGAGAGCCGCCATGCCGGCGAAAGCATCCCTTGCCGAGACGCAGCGACACGCGGCCGACGTCCAGCGGGCACGCTCCCGCCGCTTCACCATGCCCGCGCCGAGCCGCGAGGAGGTCCGCACCGGCATTTTCTTTATGCTGGCCACCGTCTTCATCTTCACGCTGATCAACGCCCTGGTCAAATGGGAGGCGGCACGCTATCCGCTTGGCGAGGTGGTGTTCTTTCGCTGCGCTGTGTCCCTGCTGCCCTGCCTCGCGCTGCTTGCGGGCAACGGCGGCCCTCGGCTGCTGCTGCGCACGCGGCGCCTCGGGCAAAATATCGGCCTCGGCATCCTGCAATTCGTCTCGATGATGCTCATCTTTGCCGCGTTCCGCTTGATGCCGCTGGCCGATGTCGTCGCGATCACCTTCTCGACGCCCTTGTTTCTCACCCTGCTGTCGATCCCGCTGCTCGGCGAGCGCGTCGGGCCGCACCGCTGGGCGGCGGTGCTGGCGGGATTCGCCGGCGTGTTGCTGATGATCCGCGCCGGTGGCGGCCTCGGCGGCGGCCTCGCCTCAACCGGAGCGCTGCTGGCGCTGGCAAGCGCGGCGATCGGCGCCATCGTCACTATCGCCGTCAGGCGCATGACGCTCACCGAGTCGAGCCCCGTCCTGGTCACCTATCCGGCCTTGGTCACCACCCTGCTGAGCGTGGCGCTGCTGCCCTTCGGCTGGACCATACCGGACTGGCAGGACGCCCTGCTGTTGGCGGCGATCGGGCTCGGCTCGGGCATCGGCCAGTTCTGGTGGACGCAGGCCTTCCGCTTCGCCCCTGCCGCGGTGGCGGCGCCGTTCAGCTATCTCTCCATGATCTGGTCGATGGGGCTCGGCTACCTCTTCTGGGGCGACGTGCCTTCCGCGATGCTGGTCGCCGGCGCCGCGGTGGTGGCGGCCAGCGGCCTCTATATCCTCTACCGCGAGACCGTGCGGCGCCGGTCGCAGGCGCGGTTCGCCGCCGGCTCCGACTGAAGCATCCTTCTCCGCCACTGGCCGCGCGCGCATAATCGGCGGTGCAGGTTCAGTATGAGGCAGTTCTTTGCCGGCGGCGGCGCGCTCGGCGCAGCTACCGGCCTGCTCGGGCCAGGCCGAGATGATCGAGGTCATCGACCGGATCAAGCCGCTGCTGATCGTGCTCATGCACTACTTCGTGCCGAGCGTGCTGCAGCGCTTCCTCCGGCGCATGGGCGGCCGCTTCGCCCTCTAGGTCAGCCCAACGGCGCGGGTGCTGTCGCGCACCATTCTGCCAAAGACGACGGGGATCCTGGTGCTGCCGGGCGGTTAAGCTTCGGGCGTCGCGCGCATGCGGGTCAGCGCGCCGATCGCCTCGAGCATCGGCGTCGCTACGCCCACCCCCTTGCCAAGCTCGATCACCGCGCCCACCAGCGGCTCGATCTCGATCGGACGTCCGGCCTCGACATCCTGCAGCATCGAGGTCTTGAAGTCGCCGAGACGGCGCGCCTGCTCGATGCGCGCGTCGACGTCCCGGTCGAAGCGCGCGCCGAGCCGCTCGGCGACGGTCTGGCATTCCAGCATCGCCGCGCGCAGCACCGACCGAACGCCGAGATCGTCCGCCATGCGCATCATCTTGGCGCCGGTGAGCACGCTCAGGGGGTTGAAGGCGACGTTGCCCCAGAGCTTCATCCAGACCGCGTCGCGAATCCGCTCCGTGGTCTCGATCTTGATGCCGGAAGCGGCGAGAAGCCCGGCAAGGCGCGCAAGCCGCGGCGAAGCAGAGCCGTCGGGTTCGCCCAGAATCAGCGAATTGCCGCCGAAGAAACGGACGTGGCCGGGCTCCGGCACGGCAGCCGCCATATAGACGACGCAGCCGATGACGCGGGCAGGCTCGAGGCGCTGCGCCAGGCTGCCATCGGGATCGACTGCGGCGATGTGCTTTCCTTCGAGCGGCGCGCCGGCGCGGTAGGGAAACCACCAGGGAATGCCGTTCTGCGCCGGCAGCAGGACGGTATCGGCGCCGATCAGCGAGGCAATCGCCGGGGCGGCGTCGGGCAAGGCATGCGCTTTTACGGCGATCACGACCAGCTCCTGCGGGCCGAGCTCTTCGGCGCGGTCGGTGGCGCGGAGCCGCAGCGTCGTCTCGATGCCGTCGTCCTCGAGCACGAGCCCCCGCTCGCGCATCGCGCGCAAATGCGCGCCACGCGCCACCGCCGAAACCTGGTGACCGGCACCGGCGAGCTTCGCCGCGAGATAGCCGCCGATCGCGCCGGCGCCAAAGACGGCGATCTTCATGGCTCGTCGTGCCGATAGGCCTTGGCCGCGGCGGCGATGTCGGCCGGCTGGAAATCGTCGATCTCGGCAAGCAGCGCGTTGGTGACGACGTCGCCAGCCTTGATCGCCTGCTTGAGCACGCCCCATTTCAGCAAGAAATCAAGATAGGCCTGGTAGTTCGCCTCGGAGCTCTCGCCCCAGCGCGCGACGCCGGCCTTCTCCAGCTTCCAGTTGGCGATGCGCGCCTCGATGGTCTTGGTGTCGTCGCGCAGAGCCGACGCCTCGTCCTTGCCCGTCGATTTGGTCTGGGGATAGACCTCCCACAGCATACGCACCGCCGCCTCGGGATTGTTGATGGCGAAGATGGTGCCCTTGGCGTAGCCCTGCGCTAGCGCCACCGCTTCGGCGCGATGACTTTTGAGCCGCTCCTCGAGCGCGATCAGCCCGTTCGAGGGAAAACGGTCGATAGCGGGGGTGGGCAGCGCGCGCAGCGCGATGCCGGCATTCTCGACCAGCGTGAACTGCGTATCGAACTGGCTCACCGCATCGATTTGGCGGCTGCGCAGCAGCGCCGCGGTCTGCGCGCCCTCGCCGGCGACGACGATCGAGACGTCCTTTTCTGGATCGAAGCCGTTCTCGGCGACGAGCGCACGAGCGACGAGCGTGCCGGCGGAAGCGATGGAGGTGACGCCGATGATCTTGCCCCTGAGATCCTTGATCGTCTTCACGGGGCTGTCGGCTGGCACGGAGATGCCGTAGACGAAGCCTTGGTAAGCGGTATAGAACACCTTGGCCGCGATGCCCTGCGGCCGGAATTGGGCGAGCGGCTCGACCGAGGGCAAGGCGTAGGCCAGCTCGCCGGTGCCGACGAATTTGACGCAATCGGCCGAGCCCGGCAGCGCCACCAGCTCGACTTTGATCGCGGAAGCGGCAAACCAGCCCATCTTGGCGGCGACCGCGTAGGGCGCGGCGGCGGCGCTGATCGTCTTGGCGCACCAGCCGACGCGCAGCGTCGTCTCGGCCGCGGCCGGCAGCGCCGCGAGGCCCAGCGCCAGCGCCGCGGCGGCGACGGTTCCGGTCACTTTCACAGGGCGGCTCCCTTGCTCGCGTCATTCGCCGCCGTCTTCTCCGAGGCGTCCCAGAACAGCACGCGGCGGCGCACCACGACGATGATCTGGTTGAGCAGCAGCCCGAGCACGGAGAGCATCAGCAGGATCGAGAACGCCCCGGCGACGTCGCCGTTGAAATTCAGCGTCTGGACGAGCATGCCGAGCCCTGCCTGCGAGCCAACGAACTCGGCGACGATGGCGCCGATCAGCGCGAAGATCATCGCCACCTCGAGCCCGGCCATGATGAAAGGCAGCGCCCCCGGCAGGCGCAGCATCCAGAAGATCTGCCATTCCCGCGCGTCGAGCGAGCGCATCAGGTTGACGCGATCCTCCTCCGCCGAGCGCAGCCCGACGATGGTGTTGACCATCAGGGGGAAGAAAGCGATGAGCGCTGCGTTCACCACCTTCGAGGTCAGTCCCAGCCCGAACCAGACGACGATGAGCGGCGCCAGCGCCACCTTGGGCAGCGACTGGAACATGATGATGTAGGGATAGAGGAAGTACTCGGTCCGCCGTGACAGCGCCACCACTGTGCCGAGCAGGAAAGCGAGCGACGCGCCGGCGATGAAGCCGAGGATCGTTTCGTAGAGCGTCACCCAGAGATTCTGCACATAAACAGTGCTGACGATGCCGCGATAGAGCGCGGTGAAGATGCCTGACGGTGGCGGCAGGACATAGACCGGCACGGCCAGGAGCCGCACCGCCGCCTCCCAGAGGGCGAGCGACAGCGCGATGAGGCAGAGCCGCAGCATAGCGTTGCGCGCTCCGCTCATGCGACGAGCCCTCCCCGGGCATTGAAATGCGCGCGAATGCGCTTCACCGCCGCGCCGAAATCCGGGGTGCTCATGACATCGAGCGAGCGCGGCCGCGGCAGGTCCACGGCGACGATCTCGGCGATGCGGCCCGGGCGCGGCGTCATCACCAGCACGCGGTCGGCGAGAAAGACGGCCTCGGGGATGGAATGGGTGATGAACACCACTGTCTTTCGCCGTTCGAGCCAGATGCGTTGCAGCTCCAGGTTCATCTGCTCGCGCGTCATCGCATCGAGCGCGCCGAAGGGCTCGTCCATCAGCAGCATCGCGGGATCATGGACCAGCGCGCGAACGATGGCGACGCGCTGCTGCATGCCGCCCGAGAGCTCCCAGGGATAGCGGTGCTCAAAGCCGGCGAGCCCGACCAGGGAAAGAAGCTCGAACGCGATGCGTTCGTGCTCGGCGCGGCCGAGCCGTTGCACGTCGGCCGGCAGCAGCACGTTGTGCAGCACGCTGCGCCACGGGAACAGCACCGGCGACTGAAAGACGACGCCGATGTCGCGGCGCGGACCGGCAATGGGCGTGCCGCGCAGGCTCGCCTCGCCGCCTGTCGCGGGCAGCAGCCCGGCGAGGATCTTGAGCAGGGTCGATTTGCCGCAGCCGGAAGGGCCGAGGATGGCAAGGAACTCGCCCTCAGCGACCGCGAAGTCAATGTCTTCGAGCGCCACCACTCCCCCGCGCTTCGTGGCATAGGATTTGGCGAGGCGCCGCACGGCAATCATGGGCTGAACCGAAGCGGGCCGCGGCTCGCGCGCCTCGCCTGCAGGTGCGAGGCCGGCCCTGCTCATCGCCCCCGCGCTGCTTCCAGACATGGCTTTGTCCCGCTTCTTCGGCGATGAAGAGGTGAGGCTATAGGCCGGTCCGGGCAGCGTCAATCGGCCGTTCCGGCCGCCGCCGGACCGCAACCCTTGGTCTCTTTTGCTCCCCCTGACAATCCGCGCGGTGCCGCCCGGCGGGCGATTCCGCCTTGCGCCCGGCCGGGACGTCCTTAATAAAGGGCACCGATGCATTTCTCCGCCCCGCGCCGGCTCGCCGCTGCTCTGCCGCCGGCCGCGCCGGCACCGCAGCCATCGGCTGCACATCGCCCTCCGGGTCCGACCCGTCGCCTTCGCCGCGGCGGCACCTGCTACGCCGACGCGCCGCTCGGCGCGGGAGAGCCATGCTGGCGCTGATCACCAATCTGGTCGAGCTCAGCCGGCGCAACGCCGCGGCGGTCACGGCAGTGGTGGTGCTGCTCGCCGTTTTCGGCGGTTACTTCGCCGCGGGCCATTTCAGCATCGACACCGACATCGACAAGCTGATCAATCCCGACCTGCCATGGCGCCAGCAGGAGAAGGCGCTCGAAACCGCCTTTCCGCAGAATGTCGACCTGCTGCTGGTCGTCGTCGACGCCAAGACTCCCGACGAGGCGGAAGACGGCACCACGGTGCTGGTGCGACGGCTCACCGAGGAAACCGGCCTCTTCAACGGCGTGCGCCGTCCCGACGGCGGCGATTTCTTCCGCAAGAATGGCCTGCTGTTCCTCTCCAAGCAAGAGGTGCAGGATGTCGCCGATCAACTGATCTCGGCACAGCCGCTGATCGGCACGCTCGCCGCCGATCCGAGCCTGCGCGGCGTCTTCGACGCGCTGGATCTCGCCGCGCAGGGTGTCATCCACGGCGAGACCGAGCCCAAGGAGATCGACGGCCCGCTCTCGACGGTGGCGCAAGCCGCCGCGGCGGCGCTTGCCGGCAAACGCGAGCCACTCTCCTGGCAAGGGATGATGACCGGGCGCAATCCCGAGCCGCGCGAGCTGCGCCGCTTCATCCTGGCCCAGCCCAAGCTCAATTACGAAGATGTCGAGCCCGGCGCTCCCGCCACGGCGGCGATCCACGATGCCGCAAGACAGCTCGGTCTCACGCCGCAAAACGGCGTTAGCGTGCGCGTCACCGGGCCGGTAGCGCTCTCGGACGCCGAATTCTCGACGCTGACCAACGGCGCCGGCTTCTCGACCGCGCTGTCGGTCGGCCTGCTGTGCCTGTGGCTGATGCTGGCGCTGCGCTCGCTGCGCCTCTTCGTCGCCATCATCACCACCCTCATCGTCGGCCTCGTCGGCTCCGGCGTCTTCGCCATCGGCGCCGTCGGGCCGCTCAACCCGATTTCCATTGCCTTCGCGGTGCTGTTCGTCGGCATCGCCGTCGATTTCGGCATTCAGTTCAGCGTGCGCTATCGCGACGAGCGCTTCCGCGCCGACAACTTCACCACCGCGTTGCGCGGCACCGCCACCAGCATCGGCGGGCCGCTGGCGGTCGCGGCGCTCGCCGCCGCCGTGGGCTTCTTCTCCTTCGTGCCGACCGATTATACCGGCGTCTCTGAGCTCGGCCTCATTGCCGGCGTCGGCATGCTGCTGGCGCTGCTGTTGAACCTGACCTTGCTGCCGGCGCTGCTCACCATCCTGCGGCCGAGAGGGGAGCGGCGGCCGGTCGGCTTCGCTCGCGCCGCGCCGCTCGACCGTTTCCTGCTCGTGCATCGTCGACTCCTGATCGCCGCCGCCGCGGCGCTGGCGCTGGCATGCCTGGCGGTGCTGCCGCATCTGCGCTTCGACTTCAACCCCCTGCATCTGCAGAACGCCCGTGAGGAGGCGGTGTCGACGCTGTTCGACCTGATGTCGGATCCGACCACCACGCCCTATACTATTGACATCCTGACGCCGTCAGTCGCCGCGGCGGCCGCTCTCGCCGAGCGGCTCGAGACGCTGCCGGAGGTGGCCCAGGCGGTGACCGTCGCGAGCTACGTGCCCCGCGACCAGAAGGAAAAGCTCGTCATCATTGAGGACGCGGCGCAGCTGCTGGG
>JASHRZ010000352.1 GCA_030037055.1 Alphaproteobacteria bacterium | reverse complement strand
GTAATGATGGAGGAACTCGATCTTCATCCGCGCCATGTCGACGCCGGTCGGGCATTCGCGCTTGCAGCCCTTGCACGAGAGGCAAAGCGCCATGGTCTCGCGCATCGCCTCGGAGACGAGCGCCTCGGGGCCGAGCTGGCCGCTCAAGGCAAGGCGCAAGGTGTTGGCGCGGCCGCGGGTCAAATGCTGCTCGTCGGCGGTGGCGCGATAGGAGGGGCACATGACGCCGGGATCGGATTTGCGGCAGGCGCCGTTGTTGTTGCACATCTCGACCGCGCCGGAAAAACCGCCCCACTCGGACCAGTCGAGCGCGGTGTCGAGCGGCAGCGCGCGATAATCGGGCGTGAAGCGCAAGAGCGAGCGGTCGTCCATGCGGGGAGCGCGCACGATCTTGCCCGGATTCATCAGCCCCAAGGGATCGAAGCCGTCCTTCACTTCCTCGAAGGCGCGGGCGACGCGCGGGCCGAACATCGCCTCGTGGAATTCCGAGCGCACGAGGCCGTCGCCATGCTCGCCGGAATGCGAGCCCTTGTATTCGCGCACCAGGGCGAAGGCCTCCTCGGCGATGGCGCGCAGCTTGCGGACGCCGATTTCCTGCTTGAGGTTGAGCACCGGGCGCACATGGAGGCAGCCGACCGAGGCGTGGGCGTACCAGGTGCCGTAGGTGCCGTGCTTCGCGAAAACTGCGGTCAGCCGCTCCGTATAGTCGGCGAGATCCTCGAGCGCCACGGCGCAATCCTCGATGAAGGAGACCGGCTTCCCGTCGCCCTTCATCGACATCATGATGTTGAGGCCCTGCTTCCTCACCTCCCAGACGGCGCTCTGGAAGGCGGGATCGGTCGCCTGGACGACGCCGCCGGGGAACCCCAGATCGCCCATCAGCTCCACCAGCGCGCGCAGGCGCCGGAGATTGTCGTCCTTGTCCTCGCCCGCGAACTCGACCAGCAGCAGCGCTTCAGGCTCGCCCTTCACGAAGCGATCGACGGTGGCGCGGAAGATCGGGATGTCGCGCGACAGCTCGATCATGGTGCGATCGACCAGCTCGACTGCCGCCGGCCCCAGCGCGACGATCGGCTTTGCCGCCGCCATCGCCTTGTAGAAGGTCGGGAAATGGCAGATGCCGAGCGCGCGGTGCGGCGGGATCGGCTGCAATTCGATCTCGATCGCGTTGAAGAAGGCGAGCGTCCCTTCCGAGCCCACCAAGAGCCGCGCCATGTTGTGGCCGGCATCGTCGATCATGTCGATGTTGTAGCCGCCGACGCGGCGCAGCAGCTTGGGAAAGCGCCGCTCGATCTCGTCCGCTTCGCGCCGGTGCAGCGCCCGCATCCGCCGCACGAGGTCGCGATAGCGTTCGGGCAGCGCGTCGGCGTCGAAATTGCCGGGGACCTCGCCCATGCGCAAGGCCGTGCCGTCGGCGAGCAACGCGTCAATGGCGCGGACGTTGTGTACCATGTTGCCGTAGCGCAGCGAGCGAGCGCCGCAACTGTTGTTGGCGGCCATGCCGCCGATGGTGGCGCGGTCGCCGGTGGAGACGTCGACGGGGAAGAACAGGCCCTTGGGCTTGAGCGCCTTGTTGAGGCGGTCGAGCACCACGCCCGGCTGCACCAGCGCTCGGCGGCGCTCGACATCGACGGCGAGCACCTGGTCCAAATGCTTGCTGCAGTCGAGCACCAGGGCGCGGCCCACCGTCTGGCCGCATTGCGAGGTGCCGCCGCCGCGCGGCAAAAGCGGCACGGCCTCCTCGCGCGCGATCGCGAAAGCGGCAGCGACATCCGCGGCATCGCGCGGCACCACCACGCCCAGCGGCTCGACCTGATAGATCGAAGCGTCGGTGCTGTAGCGGCCCCGGCTCGCGGCATCGAAAAGCACCGCGCCGCGAAGGTTTTTGCGTAGGCGCGCCGCCAGCGCGGGGTCACCGGGCTCGATCGACCGTTCCAGGGGCGGCTCGCTCATGGCGGGCGATTAGAGGGGATGGGGCAGGGAATTTCCAGATCGCCCCGTCGCTCAGCACCGGCCTTGGCAGGCTTGCGGGCAAGGTCTTTGGATCGGCCATCTCGGTTGATTCAACGAGCTGATGCCCATGGACAGGGTCGCCGGCGTCGAGGCATCGCCGGCGCTCGCCGGCCTGCCGCGTCGAAAGGCCGGCCTCGCGCGGCCATGGACCAACGCGCCGGCATCCGCTGCTAGCGCATGCGACGCGCCAGCCTAATTCACATATCCGTCGACGGAGTCGCCCCTCCTGAAGCCGCAATTCCTTTCCCGCCGCGAAGGCGCCGAGGGATCGAAGATGAGGCGGGCGCGCGGAATTGCTATTGGAGGCTGCGCGCGAGGCGCTCCATGTAACCGGGCATTACGCCCGGCGTGCACTCACCGCTGAACTTCCACGAGGTCCTTCGACTCGAACGCGGTGAGCTCGCCGATAGACCGAAATTGTGCCGGCGACAGCTTCGTGTCAGGGTAATGCCTTATGTCGTTAGACGAGGAAACCATGAAAGAATGTGCCAAACGTCGGGCGCGATGCGAAAGGCATATTCTAGCCGACGCAATGGCGTGGTTCGAACCTGCCGTTGACGCGGAGCCGAGGCACCGGGCGGCGTCGTGGGCGCGCCGGCGGTCGATTTGTCGACCTCTCGTGCTCGGCATCGTGATCTTCACAACCGGTCTCGCCACCCTCGGCTCCGGCCGGGCGGCGGATTGTCCCCAGCTTCCGCCGCCCTATGACGGACCGATTTTCGACGCCAATGTGCAGACCTGGACGGCCGATGTGCAGGGCTTGCTTGCGGCGGCCCCGCGCGCCGGCGTCAAGCATGTGGCGCTCTTCGCCAACAGCAATGCGGCCGGTGCCGAAGGCGTCGCCGCGGTGCTGGCGGCGGCGCGGGAGCATCCCGATCTGGTCGTGGCCGGCGCGCCGAAGATCGGTTTCATCCGCGGGGGCGACCTGCCGGCCGATTTCGTGAGCGCGACCCTGTCGGGCATCGCTGAGGGCACATACAAATTCGTCGGCGAAATCCTCTACACCCATGGCGACAAGCCGGATCATCCCCCGACCCGGCAGGGGGAAATCTATGTCGATCCGCTGGCGCCGGGAACGACGCGCCTGCTCGAGGGACTGAGAGACAGGAACGCGCCGCTGCTGACGCACTGGGAAGCCTGGGCCTGGGACCGTGATCGCCCTCGTTTCGACCGCCTCTACTCAAGCTGGCCGCAACAGCGCTTTGTCCTGCCAAGCCTCGCCTACGGATCACCGGACAAAGCGGATGCAATCCTCTCGGCGCATCAAAATCTCTGGGGCATCCTCTCGCGCTTGGTCGACGGGCGCTTCCGATTCGTCGATCCAGCAAAGGCGGCGAAGCTCGGCCCGGTGATGTTCGATGATTGCGGCGCGCTCACGGCGGAGTGGCGCGCGGTGCTGCTCAAGCACGTCGACCGCTTGATGTACGGCTCGGACGATTACGCGACCCAGCGTGTCGGCTGGGAAAGCTATCCTGGCATCATCAAGAAATATCGCGCGATCGCCGGCCAATTGCCTGGCGAGGTCGCGCGCAAGATTTCGTGGGATAATGCTGCCGCTCTCTACGGGACACGGTGAGAATACTGGGTTCGGCAACTAAGGCTTTATATCGCGCTCGGCTTGCGCGAGTGCCAAACATTGGCCGGCGCCGGCTCGATCGCGGTGCTGCTGGCGAGCGCTGCTGTCGACTTCTGGATGCACCCGGAGCGGTCGATTGAGGGCAAGGCGCCGAGCGCCGCGCCCTCTCCTGCCAGCGAGCGTAGTGAGCCGGCCGCCGACACCGCCCGCCATGCTGCGGCCAGAGCGGCCTTGCGCGACAAGGGGGTCCGGGCTAAGCCCGCGCCGTCCGCGGGACGAGAGGCACGAAGAGCATGAACGCGCGCACCGGCAGGCATTTTCTACAGATCCCCGGCCCGACCAACATCCCGGACCGGATTCTGCGCGCCATCGACCAGCCGACGATCGACCACCGAGGTCCGGAATTTGCCGCTCTCGCCAAATCGGTCCTTGCCGGCATGAAACGCCTGTTCCGCACCAAGGGAGCGGTGGCGGTGTTCCCCAGCTCGGGCACCGGCGCCTGGGAAGCGGCGCTGGTCAACACGCTTTCGCCCGGCGACAAGGTGCTCGCTTTCGAGACCGGTCAGTTCGCGACGCTGTGGCGCGCTATGGCGGTGCGGCTCGGGCTCCAAGTTGAGCTCGTTCCGACAGACTGGCGCCATCCGGTGGAGGCCGGCGACGTCGAGGCGCGGCTCGCCGCCGACACGGCGCATGCCATTAAGGCGGTGATGATCGTCCATAACGAGACCTCGACCGGCGTCGCCAGCGACGTGGCGGCGATCCGCCGCGCCATCGATCGGGCGCGCCATCCGGCACTCTACCTGGTCGACGCCATTTCCTCGCTCGGCGCCATGGAGCTCGGCCATGACGAATGGGGCATCGACGTCACCATCGCCGGCGCGCAGAAAGGACTGATGCTGCCGCCGGGGCTGGGCTTCAACGCCATTTCCGACAAGGCGCTGGCGGCGAGCCGGACGGCGAAGCTGCCGCGCTCCTATTGGGAATGGCAACCGATGATCGCCGCAGGCGAGACCGGCTTCTTTCCCTTCACGCCGGCCACCAATCTGCTGTTCGGCCTCAAGGAGGCGGTCGCCATGCTCGAGGAGGAGGGGCTCGACAACGTGGTTGCGCGCCACGAGCGGCTTGCCGAGGCGACGCGGCGTGCGGTTGCCGCCTGGGGGCTCGAGCCGCTCTGCGCCATCGCCAAGGCGCATTCGAGCGCGCTCACCGCCGTGTTGCTGCCGCTGGGGCACGACGCCGACGCCTTCCGCCGCGTTGTGCTCGAGCGCTTCGACATGTCGTTGGGCGCCGGGCTGGGCAAGGTCGCTGGCAAGGTCTTCCGCATCGGCCATCTCGGCTGGTTCAATGAGCTCATGCTGATGGCGACGCTGGCCGGGGTGGAGATGGGGCTCGCCGCCTCCGGCGTCCCGCACCGCAAAGGCGGCGTCGCCGCGGCGATGGACTATCTTGCGGGCAATGCAGGCGCTTTGCCGGCGCAAGCGGCGGCGGAGCGATGACCACCGCCGGCGAGGATCTGGCGCGCCGGCTGCTCGAGGCACGCCGCAGCGGTGCGCGCATCGCCAGCCTGCCGGCCGAATGCGTGCCGGCCGACGCGGGCGCGGCCTATGCCGTGCAGGACGCGGTGGCACGCACGCTCGGGCGGATCGCCGGCTGGAAAGTGGGTGCTGCGGCCCCCGGCGCGGCGCCCGAATGCGCGCCGCTCTTCGCCGACCTCGTCGCGCCGTCCCCCGCGCGCTTTGCTGCGGCGCGGTTTCCGCTCGGCGGCATCGAGGGCGAACTCGCCTTCCGCTTCGGCCGGGATCTGCCGGCGCGCGCTGAGCCCTATGGCGCGGAGGAGGTGTGGCAGGCGGTCGATACGCTCCACCCCGCGATCGAGCTGGTTGAGTCGCGCTTTGCCGATTTCCGCGCCCATGACAGGCTGGTGCTGCTGGCCGACAATCTGGCCAACGGCGCCTTCTGCCACGGCGCAGGGGTCAAGGACTGGCGTCACGTCGACTTTCTTGCGCAGCCAGCGTGCCTCTACATCGACGGCGCGGAGGTCGCGCGCGCCGTGGGCGGCAACGCCGCGGGCCATCCCAAGCGCCTGCTCGCCTGGCTCGCCAATCACTGCGCGCGCCGCGGCTGCGCCCTCGCTGCCGGCGACATCGTCACTACGGGCTCGCATACCGGGTTCGCCAAGCCGGGCGCAACGGCCTCTGTGCGGTTTGCCGGAATCGGCGAGGCGAGCCTGACGCTGACGGCGTGAGCGAAGGCTGCAACCGGCGGCTTTTGCGGTGCATTCCCGGCGAAACAACAAATGCCCAACGACTCCTGATTGCAGTGCTATCATGGGATAGGCGTCATGCCGCCGCCCGCCGCCGATACGCCGGGACCGGCGCAGCGCCGTGGGAACGTATTTGCGGGACAGCGCTTGAGACGCCAGACCGTAGCGATCGTCGACGACAGGATAACCAACCTCAAGATCCTTGAGCGTCTCGCCGCGTCGCTCGACGAGCAGGTCGAGGTGCGGACCTTCGATCATCCGCGACGCGCGCTCGAGGACGCTGCGATCCGGACGCCGGACCTCGTCGTCGCCGATATCAAGATGCCCGAGCTCGACGGCGCCGAGTTCATCCGGCGCTTGCGCGCGATGCGGTCTTGCGCCGAGGTGCCGGTGATGGTGATCACCGCCCATGAGGACCGCGACCTGCGCTACGAGGCGGTCGAGGCGGGCGCCACCGACTTCCTGCTGAGTCCTGTCGACCACGACGAATTCCGCGTCCGCTCGCGCAACCTGCTGACGCTGCGCCGCCAGCAATTGCTGCTCAGGGAGCGCGCCCGCTCGCGTGAGGAACAGATGGGGCTCGAAGAGCGGCGCCGCCGCGACGCGCTGCGCCACAGCCACGAGCTGCTGATGCGCGTCATCGACGCCGTGCCGGTGCTGGTGAGCGCCACCGACCGCGAGGGGCGCTATGTCTTCGTCAATGACTTCTACGCCCGGCATATCGGCCGCCCGGTGGCGGCGATCGTCGGGCTGACACCGGTCGCGGTGAACGACGCGCCCGAGACGCGCGCGGCGATGGAACGCGACCGGCGCATCGTCGCCGGGCTTGACCCGCCGGGTTCGTTCGAAGGGACGATCGTGCTCCCTTCCGGCGAGACCCGCGTGCTGCTCACCACCAAGGCGCTGCTGCGCGACCGCGATGAGCGGCCGTCGCTGGTCGTCACCGCTTCACTCGACATCACCGACCGCAAGGAGGCGGAACTCGCCCTTGTCGCGGCCAAGGAGGAGGCTGAACTTGCGAGCCGCAGCAAGACCGAATTCCTCGCCAATATGAGTCACGAGCTGCGCACGCCACTCAACGCCATCATCGGCTTTTCGCAGGTGATGGCGGACGAGGTGCTCGGGCCGCTCGGCAGCCAGCGCTACGCCGGCTACGCCCGCGACATCACCTCCTCGGCGCAGCACCTCCTGGGCATCATCGGCGACATCCTCGACGTCTCCAAGCTCGAGGCCGGCAGGATCGAGATCGACGATGACGAGGTCGAGATCGGCCAGATGGCACGCGACGTGCTTCATCTCGTCGTCGAGCGCGCCCGCTCGCTCGATATCGCCATCGACGTCGAGGCGCCGGCCGACCTGCCGCGGCTCAGGGCGGATGCGCTCAAGCTCAAGCAGGTGCTGCTCAACCTCATCACCAACGCCATCAAGTTCAGCCATCCCGGCGGCCGCGTGCTGATCCGCGCGAGCATGGTCGAGGACGGACTGCGCATCCAGGTGATCGATCACGGCATTGGCATGGACGAAGCCGAGGTCGAGACTGCCGTCACCCGCTTCGGCCAAGTCGCCAGCACCTGGAACCGCAAGCATCCCGGGACCGGCCTTGGCCTGCCGCTTGCCATCGGCCTAGTCGAGCTGCATGGCGGGCGCCTGCTGATCGACAGCCAGAAGGGCATCGGCACCACAGTGACGATATGCCTACCGCTAGATCGGGTTCTGCGCCAAGACGCTACTATTAATGCGTGAACCACCGATTTTGACGATTCGCAGCGGTGTTTCCCATATCTCGTTGTTTTCATCTCGGGAAGCATCTAGCTGTAGATTTTTTCGTTAACCATCGGCACAATCTCCTTGCGAATGTCGCGAGGTTCGCCTGGCCGTCGGCTTGTGCTGAATCGGCGCCGCGGGGAGAGGGCCCAAGAGGCCGCATGCGAGGACTGCACCGGCCGAGCAACGCCGCCTTTATCGGATTGGGCGACCGTAACGCGCGCATCGTGGCCGTGGCGCTGGCGGTCTATGCCGTTGCCGTGCCGCTGGCGCTGTCCATCCTGCTCGAGACCTCCGCAAGCCTGGCCTCGCCGCTGCTGTCGACCCTGGGGCTGGCCATGGTGATCCTCGGCCCCGGCGGCGCCGCCGTCGTCGGCGTGCTGCGCGGGCCCGGGCGCATCGCCCGCGAGCTCACGGCGCAGACCGACAAGGAGCCGCAGCAGATCGTCATCCGGCTGTTCTTCCCGGGTTTCGTGCTGACCTACCTCGTCGGCCTTACCGTCTTCGGCATTGCCGGCGACCGGCTTGTGCCGCTGCTCGTCGTTGTCATCTTGGGCGTGCTGTGCGAATGGCTGCTGTTCATCGACCTCATCAGCCGCCCCGGCTCCTCGGCCTACCGCCGCGCGGCGGCGATGCTGAGCGATGTCGCCTTCATCTCGATCTTCCTCCATATCGGCGGCGCCCTCGCGGCACCTTGGTTCTCGATCTATCTCTGGGTGGTGCTCGGCTTCGGTTTCGGCTTCGGCCGGCGCGCGCTGGTCGCCACCGCTCTGATGAGCATTGCGGGCTTCGGCACTGTCTGGGTCAGCACGCCCTATTGGCGCGAGCAGCCGATGGTCGCCGGCGGCGTAGTGCTGGCTCTGATGCTGCTGCCCGCCTATGCCGCGAGCGTGCTCGGCTCACTGAGCTTGACCAAGGCCGCGGCCGAGAAGGCCAACGCGGCCAAGGACCGGTTCCTCGCCATCATGAGCCATGAGCTGAGGGCACCGCTCAACAGCATGATCGGCATGGGCTCGCTGTTCGGCCGCACCGGCCTTGATGCCGAGCAGCGCGACATGCTCGCTTCCATGCAGCTCTCCGCCCGCACGCTGCTCGGCGTGATCAACGATATCCTTGACTTCTCCAAGATCGAGGCCGGCAAGCTCCGGCCCGAGATCGAGAGCTTCGCGCTTCACGAGGTGCTGGGCGGGACGGTAGCGATGTTGCGACCGCAGGCCGAGGCCAAGGGGCTGAGCTTGGCGCTGCGAATCGACCCGCGCCTGCCCCATGTCTATCGCGGGCTGCCGTTGCAGTTGCGACAGATCGTCATAAATCTCGTCGCCAACGCCATCAAATTCACGCCGCAGGGGCGCGTCGAGGTATCGGCACGATTGCTCGCGCGCGAGAACGATACGATACGCCTGCGCCTCGCCGTGCGCGACGAGGGCATCGGCATCGCGCCCGAGGCGCGCGACACGATCTTCGACGTCTTCACCCGAACCGAGGGCACAGCGGCGCGACGCCACGCCGGCGCCGGCCTCGGCCTTGCCATCGCCAAACAGCTGGCGCTGCTGATGGGCGGCACCATTTCCGTGGAGAGCGAGTCCGGCAAGGGCAGCACCTTCGTCGTCGAGGTGCCGCTTCAGTACGACGCGGCGGCGGCGGCTCGTCCGCCCGACCTCGCAGGCCGCGAGGCGATCATCCTCACCGCAGACGCCGATCTCGCCGCATCCCTGCAGGCCAAGCTCGGCGCCTGGCATAGCCAGACACACTGGTTCGGAGAGGATCAGGCGGTTTTTCGCCATATCGGAGAGGCGCCCCCCGACGCTGCCCGCGCGATCCTGCTGGTGGACGGCCGCCTCGACCCGCTTGCCGGGCTGAGCCTGGCGCATCGCCTCGCCGTCCTCACGCCGCGCGCGCCGCTCACCTTGTTCCTGGCGGCGGCGGGCAGCGCCGATTCGGTCGCCGGTCTCGGCGCCTCGCAACTATCGGCCATCCTTGAGGCACCGCTTACCGACGCTGCGCTCGCCAGCGCACTACTGGCTGCGATCGCTGGTGATGTGCAGCCCGCCCAAGCTTCCGTGCCGCGTGAGGCGGTGGCGAGCGCGCCCGCCGGGCCGCCCCTCCCGGCCCCGGCGCGCAAGCTCAGGATCCTTATCGCCGAGCACGACGGTGCCAACCGCAAGATCCTGCGGCGCATCCTCGAGATGGCAGGCCATCAGACCGCCGTGGTCAATGACGGCGAGGCGGCGTTGGCCGTTCTCGACCGCGATCGCTTCGACCTCGTCCTCATGGACATTGATTTGCCCGAGATGAGCGGCTACGAGGTCGCCAAGCTCTACCGCTTGGAGCATCTCGGCGAGGGTCGGATGCCGGTCATCGCGCTGACCGCCGATGCCACCAACGAGACCGAGCGGCAGTGCCGTGAGGCCGGCATGGACGCAGTGCTGGCCAAGCCGGTCGAGGCGACGCAGCTGCTGGCGGCAATCGACGAGACCTATGCGCGCGTGACGAGCCCCGGCGACGCGGCAAGCGTCTCGCCGGTGGTGACGCCGATCTCGGCGCACCCGCGCTATTTTGCCGATGCCGGCGCCGTGGTGGATGAGGCGACGATCGAGGCGCTGCGCATGCTCGGCGGCGGCAGCGATTTTCTGGGCGACATCATCGAGACCTTCTGCACCGACGGAAAGCGGCTGCTTGAGCATCTGCGCCAAGCGGCGGCCGAGGGCGATCTTCGCGCCTTCAAAGA
>JASHRZ010000351.1 GCA_030037055.1 Alphaproteobacteria bacterium | reverse complement strand
CGGCAACGGTGGCGCGCGCGCGGCCGTCGCCGAGCCAGGGATCGTTGACGATCTCGCCTTGATAGCGCCGCGGTCCCGCCAGCGCCAGGTTGAGAGCGCCGGCGGTCGCCGCTTCCGGCCAGCCGGCATTGGGCGAGCGGTGCTTGCTGGCGTCGCGCAGCATGATGCGGAAGGCGGGGGCGACATGCGCCTCCGGCGCCGCCAGCGCCGCGGCCACGAGCAGCATGCCGCTGAGACGCGCCGGCACCAGATTGAGGAGATCGTCGAGCCGCGCCGCCGCCCAGCCGAACTGCAGATAGCGCGGCGTGCGGTGGCCGATCATGCTGTCGAGCGTGTTGACCGTCTTGTAGACGAAGATCCCGGGCAGTCCGAACAACGCGTAGCTCAGCGCCGGCGCCACGACCGCGTCGCTGAAATTCTCCACCAGCGATTCGATCGCGGCGCGCGCCACGCCGTGCTCGTCGAGGCTTTGCGGATCGCGGCCGACGATGTGCCGCACCGCCTCGCGTCCGCCGACGATGCCGCCCTGGCTGAGCGCGCGGCCGACCGCCGCGACATAGTCGAAGAGGCTGCGCTGCGCCAGCAGGATCGCCACCAGCAGCACCTCGATCACCGCGCCGAAGCGCAGCGCGCGCAGCACCAGCGCCAGGACGAGCCCGATCGTCGCGGCGGCAAGCGTCAGCGCCGCCGCGGCGAGCACGCCGCGCACCCGGCGGGTCGCCGCGCTGCGATGCTCGCGGTTGAGACGGCGGTCGAGCCAGCTCGCGGCGCCGCCGACCAGCACCACCGGATGCGGCATGAAGCGGTAGGCGCCGGGCAGGTCGCCGACAACCATGTCGAGAGCGAGCGCCGCCAGCAGCAGCAGCAGCGGGTCGAGCCCGGAAGGGGCGAAGAGCAGCATCGGCGGCGAGCATCGGCCGAGCGGGGCGATGACGTCAACCGCCGGCAAGCACAGGAGCAAAAATGGACACAGCGATCCTGATTTGCGGTCACGGCAGCCGCGACGACGATGCGCTGGTCGAGTTCGAGCGCGTGGCGGCCGGGCTGCGCCGGAAGCTGCCGGCTGCGGATATCGGCACGGGCTATCTCGAATTCGCCCGTCCCACCATCCGCGACGGGCTCGAGGCGCTCAAATCGCGCGGCGCTAGGCGCATCCTGGCGATCCCCGGCATGCTCTTTGCCGCGAGCCATGTGAAGAACGATCTCCCTTGGGAAATTAACACCTTCGCCGCGGGGAACCCGGACATCGAGCTGCGCTTCGGGCGCGACCTCGCGATCGAGCCCAAGCTGCTCCGAGCCGCCGCCGATCGCATCGCCGCCGCCGAGCCCCACGGCGCCGCCGCGATCGTGCGGCGCGACAGCCTCCTGCTCGTGGTCGGGCGCGGCACCAACGATCCCGACGCCAATTCCAATATCGCCAAGCTCGCGCGCATGCTGTGGGAGGGGATGGGCTTCGGCTGGGCCGAGGCGGCGTTCAGCGGTGTCGCCGATCCGCTGGTCGAGCCGGCGCTGAAGCGGGCGCTGCGCCTGGGCTTTCAGCGCATCATCGTCTTTCCCTATTTCCTCTTCACCGGCGTGCTGGTGAAGCGCATCTACGCCGTCGCCGACCGCATCGGAGCCGCGCATCCCGAGATCGAGCTGATCAAGGCGCCCTATCTCGGCGATCATCCGCTGGTGCTGGACTGCTTCGCCGACCGCGCCGCCGAGGCGGCGGACGGCGAGCCCGTGATGAACTGCCGGCTCTGCAAATACCGCGCCCGCGTGATCGGCTATGAGCGCGATCACCTGGCGCCCCAGACGGGCCATCATCACCATGTCCGCGGCATCGGCGCCGATGCCGATCGCGCCGGGCACCGCCATCACGGCAACGGCCACCTTCATCCCCATGACGGCGGCTGAGCCTTGCCCGCGACGCCGCTTTTTGATGCTTATCTCATGGTCGATTGGAGCGCCGCTGCCCAGCCGCAGGTCGGAGAGGACAGCATTTGGATCTACCATCTTCGTCGGGAGCGAGGGCAACTCAACGAGGCGGCGCGCATCAATCCGCCGACGCGCATCGAAGCGTGCGCTCGCCTGCTGACGCTTCTCCTCGACAATCTAAAGGCAGGCCTGTCAACTTTGGCCGGGTTCGATTTTCCGTTCGGCTATCCCCAGGGCTTCGCCGCTCGCCTGCATCTGACTGGGAGCCCTTGGCGGTCTGTTTGGGAGTTGCTTGCCGAGCGCATCAAGGACGGGCCGACGAATGCAAACAACCGCTTCGACGTCGCGGAGGAGCTAAATCGGCAAATTTGTGGGCAGCCCGCGCCATTCTGGGGCTTGCCCCGCGGCGAGGCCAAACAGTTCCTTCAGAGCAGGTACCATCGTCTTCACGAGCCGCTGGGCCTTGCGGAAAAACGCCTTGTTGAAAGTCGCATCACGGGCCCTCAGCCGGTATGGAAACTCGTCGGAGTCGGCGCCGTTGGAAGTCAGGCGCTGACCGGCATTCCCGTCGTGGATCGGCTTCGCAACCACCCGAGCCTTGCAAGAGCGTCCGTCGTCTGGCCTTTCGAGACCGGGCTTCGGCCGCCGCCGGGCGGCAAGGACGCGAGCATCGTCTTCGCGGAAATCTATCCCTCTCTGGTTCGGTCAATTCTGCAGGCCGGCGAGGTAAAGGACGAAGCGCAGGTGCGCACGATCGCTTGGCATTTTGCGAAGCTTGACGAAGCCGGCCGTCTCGCGAGTTTGTTCGCGGGCGATCCGGATCTGCCGGAGGAAGCACGCGCCCGCGTAGAGGCCGAGGAGGGCTGGATTCTGGGCGTTCCTCGGCAAGAGACGCCCGCGCCGCCGGTAGAAATCGCCGAGCCGCGTTGCAACTATCTGCGCGACCCCGACGAAATATACCGCGAATCCTTTGCCCGCATACGACGCGAGGTCGATCTGTCGCTTCTTCCGGAACACCTCCATCCGCTCGCGCTTCGCCTCGTTCATGGCGCGGGAGAGCCGGCGATCGCGCGCGACCTCGTCTGGTCGGAAGGAGCGGTGGCGGCGGGCCGCGCCGCGCTTGCTGCCGGCGCGCCGATCCTGGTCGACACGGCGATGGTCAAAGCCGGCGTCATCGCCGAGGGCCTGCCCAAGCGGAACCGCGTGCTGTGCTTTCTCGGCGACCGCCGCGTGCCGGCGTTGGCGCGACGCCTCGCCACCACCCGCTCAGCGGCCGCGGTCGAGCTGTGGCGCCCGCATCTTGCCGGCGCTATCGTCGCCATCGGCAATGCCCCCACCGCGCTCTTTCATCTGCTCGAGCTCGTCGCCGCCGGCGCGCCGGCGCCGGCGCTCGTGCTCGGCTTTCCGGTGGGCTTCGTCGGCGCCGCCGAGGCCAAGGCGGCGCTGGCGGAGAACCGCCTCGGGCTCGCCTTCATCGCGCTCGCGGGAAGGCGCGGCGGCAGCGCGCTGGCGGCGGCCGCGGTGAACGCGCTCGCGGGGGGCGCCGCATGACCGCTTGGCTGTCGGTGATCGGCATCGGCGAGGACGGGCCGGTCGGGCTTTCCGCCGCCGCGCGCGCGCGGATCGATGCCGCGCAATTGCTGGTGGGCGGCGAGCGCCATCTGGCGCTCGTCCCCGACGCCAAGGCCGAACGCCTCGCCTGGCGCCAGCCGCTCGCCGACACCATCACCGAGATCGCCAAGCGGCGCGGCATGCCGGTCGTCGTGTTGGCGAGCGGCGATCCGCTGTTCTACGGCATCGCCGCCACGCTGCTGCGCCATTTCGCCGCCGCCGAAATGACCGTGCTGCCGCGGCCCAGCGCCTTCAGCCTTGCCGCCGCGCGCCTGCTCTGGCCGCTCGAAGGCTGCGTCACCATCAGCCTGCATGGTCGGCCGGTCGAGGCGCTGCGCCTCCATCTCGCGCCCGGCGCGCGCATCATCGCGCTCAGCACCGACGGCGACACGCCGGTGCAGGTCGCGCGCCTGCTGAGCGATGCCGGCTGGGGCCCGAGCCGCCTCTCCGTCTTCGCTCATATGGAGGGCGCGCGGGAGCGGCGCATCGACGCCACCGCCGAGACCTGGCCCCTGGGCCGCGTCGCCGCGCTCAACACCCTTGCCATCGAGTGCCGGCCCGGCCCCGCCGCGCGCCCCCTGTCGCGTCTGGCGGGCCTTCCCGACGATGCCTTCGAGCATGACGGCCAGCTCACCAAGCGCGAGACCCGCGCCCAGACCCTGGCGGCGCTGGCGCCGCTGCCGGGCGAGCTGCTTTGGGATGTGGGCGCCGGTTGCGGTTCGATTGCCATCGAATGGCTGCGTGCCGGCTTTGGGCTCGCCGCCATCGCCGTCGAGCGCGACGCCATGCGCTGCGCCACTCTTGCCCGCAACGCCGCTGCGCTGGGCGTGCCGGAGCTGCGCATCGTCCACGGCGCTGCGCCCGCGGCGCTCGCGGGTCTGCCGACGCCCGATGCTATCTTCCTCGGCGGTAGCGTCGCCGAGGCGGCGCTCTGG
>JASHRZ010000350.1 GCA_030037055.1 Alphaproteobacteria bacterium | reverse complement strand
GGGCGCGGCCGCGGCGAGGCTTGCCTGTTCGGCCTTGAGCGCGGCGACGAGCTGCAGGATGCGCGCGACCGGCGGCTCGCCATTGCCGGCCGCCTCGCCGCGCGGCCGGGCCCGCGCCTTGCCGCGCTGGCCTGCCGGCTTCGCCAAGCTCGCATCCTCTCCGCTGTCGAGCGGCATGCCAGAGCCCCCGTTCTGTTCTTGCGAGTGATTATGGCGGCCCATGGTTAATCATTCGTTGATTGGCAAAAGCAGCTTAGTCCGCTCGGGACTCGCGGCCCCCCATCCCGCGCGCGGGTTGAGCGCCGCCGCGCGGTGGTGTAGCGTCGCCACCCTAAGAGGGAGCGATGGCCGAGCTCGACGCGTTCCGCGCGGAGACCCGCGCCTGGCTCGAGGCGAATTGCCCGCCGAGCATGCGCACGCCGATGCCCGATGACGAAATCGTCTGGGGCGGACGCCGTGCCCGCTTCAAGAACCCGGACTCCAAGCTCTGGCTCGAGCGCATGGCGGCGCGCGGCTGGACGGTGCCGACCTGGCCCAAGCGGTATGGCGGCGGAGGTCTTGCGCCGGAAGAGGCGCGCATCCTCGAGGAGGAAATGCGCCGGCTCAATTGCCGCTCGCCCTTGCAGAGCTTCGGCATCTGGATGCTAGGGCCCGTGCTCCTGGAATACGGCAGCGAAGCGCAAAAGGCGGCGCATCTGCCGGCGATCGCCCGTGGCGAGATCCGTTGGTGTCAGGGCTACAGTGAGCCTGAGGCCGGCTCCGACCTCGCTGGCCTTAGGACCCGCGCCGTGCCGCAAGGCGAGCATTTCCTGGTCAACGGCCACAAGATCTGGACCTCCTACGCCGATCTCGCCGATTGGATCTTCTGCCTGGTGCGCACCGATCCCCTGGCGAAGAAGCACGAGGGCATCAGCTTCCTGCTCATCGACATGGACGACCCCGGCATTCGCACCCGCCCGATCCGCCTGATCAGCGGCGCCTCGCCCTTCTGCGAGACCTTCATCGAGAATGTGCGCGTGCCGCTGGACAATCTCGTCGGCGGCCTCAACAACGGATGGACCATCGCCAAGAAGCTGCTGGAGCACGAGCGCAAGATGATCGCCTCGATCGGCGAGCGTCAGCGCGGCGCCGAGCGCTCGCTGGCCCAGCTCGCCAAGACCTATTGCGGGGCGCGCGACGGCAAGGTGGCGGATGCGGTGCTGCGCGACCAGATCGCGCGCCACGAGATCGACCAGCGCGCCTTCCGCCTCACCCAGCGCCGCGCCGCCGAGGAGGCGAAAGGCGGCGCGCCGGGACCGGCCTCTGCCATGTTCAAATATTACGGCACCGAGCTCAACAAGCGGAAATTCGAGCTGTTGCTGCAATGCCTCGGGACCCAGGCGCTGGGCTGGGAAGGCGACGGCTTCGCCGCCGAGGAGAAGCGCATCACGCGCGAATGGCTGCGCTCCAAGGCGAATTCGATCGAGGGCGGCACCTCGGAGATCCAGCTCAACGTCATCGCCAAGCGCGTGCTCGGCCTGCCGGACTGAGACCATGGCCCTTGTCCTCGACAGCGAGACCGCGCTCATCCGCGACACCGCGCTTGATTTCTTCGAGAAGCGCGCGCCGGTGAGCGCGCTGCGCAAGCTGCGCGATGACAAGGATGCACTGGGCTTTTCTCTGCCGCTGTGGCGGCAGATGGCGGAGCTGGGCTGGGCCGGCTTTCTCGTGCCGGAGGCCTATGGCGGCGCCGATTACGGTTGTCTCGGCCTCGGCCAGGTGATGGAGGCGGCGGGCCGCACGCTCGCCGCCAGCCCCCTCCTCGCCACTGCGCTGATCGGCGCCAGCGCGCTGGCGCTTGCCGGCAGCGAGCAGCAGAAAGCCGCGCATCTTCCGGCGCTCGCCAGGGGCGAGCGTCTCCTCGCGCTGGCGCTCGAGGAAGGCGCGCATCACGCGCCTTTCGCCATCGCCGCGACCGCCCGGCCGAGCGGCGGCGGCTTCCGCCTCGACGGCGAGAAGCGCTTCGTCCTCGACGGCCATGTCGCCGATCTCCTGATTGTCGCCGCGCGCACATCCGGTGCCCCAGGCGAGCGCCGTGGCATCACGCTCTTCCTCGTGCCCGGCGACGCCAGGGGGCTGACGCGCACGCGCACCCTCATGGTCGACAGCCGCAACGCCGCACGCCTCAGCCTCGACGGCGTCGAGCTTGGCGCGGATGCGGTGCTGGGCCCCGTCGATGGCGGCGCCGATGCGCTTGATCCCGTGCTCGACCGCGCCCGCGCCGGGCTCGCCGCCGAGATGCTCGGCGGCGCCGCGGCGGCGTTCGAGCGCACCGTGCAGTATCTCAAGGACCGCAAGCAGTTCGGCGTTCCGATTGGCTCGTTCCAGGCGCTGAAGCACCGCGCCGCGGCGATGTTCTGCGAGATCGAGCTGGCGCGCTCGGCGGTGCTCGCCGCGCTCTCCGCGCTCGACGCCAAATCCTCCGACACCGGGGCGCTCGCCAGCCTCGCCAAGGCCAAAGCCGGCGACGCCTTCTTCCTGATCAGCAACGAGGGCGTGCAGATGCACGGCGGCATCGGCATGACCGACGAGCACGAGATCGGCTTTTTCCTGAAGCGCGCACGCGCCGCCGAGGCGGCGTTCGGCGACGGTGCCTTCCATCGCGACCGCTACGCGTCCTTGATGGGCTATTAGGCCGGCTCCCGCAGCAGGTTCCTCGGACACCGGCGCGCGAACTCGCTCAAGCCGCGGCGCATAGCGCCGCGCTCTCATGCTGCTTCTTCGCCAGACGCTCTCCGGAAAGCGCACCGTCGCCGTGGTACCGCTGCCGGACACGCTGGCGAGCGACAGCGTGCCGCCATGCAGCATCGTCCGCTCGCGCGACAACGGCAACCCCAGCCCCGTGCCGACGCCATTGCTGGTCGTGGCCTTGCCGACCTGCTCGAAAGGCAGCAGCACGCGCTCCGAGTCGCCGGCGGGAATGCCGGTGCCGGCGTCGCTGGAGCGCCAAAGACATGTCCCGGGCTTAGCCGCGCGGAACGGCGCGCGAGGCAGGCAAAGCCTATGATGAAAGGGTTGAGATGCTGCTGCCGCGGCGCTCGGCTCCCGGCCGTCATCGGCTGGCAAAGCGCTCAGCCGCTGGCGGGCGCGGCGTCGTCGAGGATGAGCTGCACCTGCTCGCGCCCCTGCCAGCAATCGCCGCGCAGATGGCCTGCCACATGGAAGCCGCGTCCCTGGCCGTGCAGCAGCGCCGGGCCCAGCTCGCCCTCGAGGCAGCGGAAGGCGATCGCCTTGAGCCGCGTCGTGCCGGCGCCGTCGGCAAGGATGCAGCGAACATGCTGGCCGCCGACGATATCGGCGCGCAGGATGCGCTGATTGGGGAGCGCAAAGCGCGGCTCGACATTGCCGGCGCCGAACGGCCCGAGACGCTCGACCAGTTGCACCAGCAGCGGCGTCGCTGCGGCCGAGGCGAGCACACCGTCGATGGCGAGCTCGGGCACGACCGCGGCGCCGAGCAACGCCGCCGCGCGCTCGACGAGGAAGTCGCCGAGCGCGCCCAGCTTTTCCGTCGCAACCGTGAAGCCCGCCGCCATCGCATGGCCGCCGCCATTGATCAGCAGCCCGGCCTGGCGCGCAGCAAGGATGGCGGGGCCGAGCGCGAGACCCGGCAACGATCGGCCGGAGCCCTTGCCGACGCCGCCGGCGACGGCGGTGACGCAGGCCGGGCGGCCGTAGCGCTCCTTCAGCCGGCTGGCGACGATGCCGATGACGCCCGCATGCCAGCCCTCGCCGGCGACAAAGAGCAGCGGCGCGCGGCAGCGGCCGCTCTCGACCCGCTCGATCGCCTGCGCCAGCACCCGCGCCTCGATCTCGCGCCGCTCGGCATTGAGCGCGTCGAGCTGCTGGGCCAGCGCGCGCGTCTCGATCGCATCCTCGCTCGCCAGCAGCCGCGCGCCGAGATCCGCCTGCCCCACCCGACCGCCGGCATTGACCCGCGGCCCCAGAATGAAGCCGGCATGGTAGGCATCGAGCCGCTCGCCCAGGCCGGCCGCATCGGCGAGCGCGGCAAGCCCGGGATTGCCGCGGCGCTGCAGCACCTTCAGCCCCTGCGCCACCAGCGCGCGGTTGACGCCGGTGAGCGGCACCACGTCGCAGATCGTGCCGAGCGCCACCAAGTCGAGCCATTGCACGAGATCGGGCGCCGGCCGGTCGGCATACCAGCCAGCTTGGCGCAGGGCACGGTTGACGCCGACCAGCAGCAGGAATGCGACGCCCACCGCCGCAAGCATGCCATAGGCGCTGGTCTCGTCGAGGCGGTTGGGATTGATGATCGCGAGCGCTCGCGGCAGCGCCGGCTCGGCGACGTGATGATCGACGACGATCACGTCGAGCCCGGCCTCGGCCGCGGCGGCGAGCGGCGCATGCGCACCGGTGCCGCAATCGACGGTGATCGCCACCGCGGCGCCTTCCGCCTTGAGGCGCAGCAGCGCGGGCGCGTTGGGACCGTAGCCTTCGCGCTGTCGGTCGGGAATGTAGAGAAGCGCGGGGCAGCCGAGGGCGGCGAGGAAGCGCTGGATGAGCGCTGCCGAGGCCGCGCCGTCGACATCGTAATCGCCGAACACGGCGATGCGCTCGCCTGTGGTGATCGCGCGCACAAGCCGCGCCACCGCCGCATCCATGCCCTTCAGATGCGAGGGATCCGGCAGGAAGTCGCGCAAGGTCGGCGCGAGGAAACGCTCCGCCGCCTCCGCCTCGACGCCGCGCGCGGCAAGCAGGCGGCCGACGATCTCCGGCAGGTCGAGCCGCTGCGCCAGCGCTAGGCCGGCGCGGTCATCGGCTGCGCGCTCGCGCCAGCGCCTGCCCGAGAGCGAGCGCTCGACGCCGAGAAAGGCGGTGAAGCCGTCGGGCATAGGGCCAGCATCGCCGCTGCCCGCGAGTCGGGTCAATGGCCGTATCGACCGGCGCCGCGCGCTCAGCGCGGCGAGTCGAACAGCGCCTTGCGCTCGAAATTGTGCTGCGCCTCGATGATGCGCACCGTGCCGGTCTTGGAGCGCATCACCATGGAATAGGTCACGGCGCCGCCGGCGAAGCGGCGCACGCCTTGCAGCATGGTGCCGCTGGTAACCCCGGTGGCGGCGAACATGACATCCCCCTTGGCAAGGTCGAGGAGCCCATATTTGCGACCGAAATCCTCGATGCCGCAGCGCTGGGCGCGGCCGCGCTCGTCGTCGTTGCGGAAGACCAGGCGGCCCTGCATGTGGCCGCCGATGCAGCGCAGCGCCGCGGCGGCGAGCACGCCTTCAGGCGCCCCGCCCGAGCCCATATAGATGTCGACGCCGCTCTGCGGCCGCGCGGTGGCGATGACGCCGCTGACATCGCCGTCGGAGATCAGCATGATGCGCGCGCCCGCCTCGCGCACCTTGGCGATCAGCTCGCTATGGCGGGGCCGGTCGAGAATGCAGACGACGAGGTCCGAGACCTCCACCGCCTTCGCCCGGGCGAGGTTCCTGAGGTTCTTCGCGGGCGACTCGTCGAGATCGACCACCTCTCCGAGCCCGGGACCGATCGCGATCTTTTCCATATAGACGTCGGGGGCGTTGAGGAAGCCGCCAGCCTCGGCCATGGCGATGACCGCGAGCGCGTTGGCGCCGCCCTTGGCGGTGATGGTTGTGCCTTCGAGCGGGTCGAGCGCGATGTCGATGCGCGGCCCGCCGCTGCCGACCTTCTCGCCGATATAGAGCATCGGCGCCTCGTCGCGCTCGCCTTCGCCGATCACCACCGTGCCATCGATGGCGAGGCCGTTGAGCGCCTTGCGCATGGCGTCGACCGCGGCCTGGTCGGCCGCCTTCTCGTCGCCGCGCCCCATCAGTCGCGAGGCCGACAATGCCGCCGCTTCGGTGACGCGAACCGCTTCCAACGCCAGGTTGCGATCCATCGATCCGCCTCCGGCCATGTTTCTCCCCTGTTCACAGATTCTCGACGCGGATCATGCGCGTCGGCTCGAGCACGCTGTCGAGCCGGTCGATGCGCGCGATCGCGCGGCGCATCGCCGCCTCCTCGGTCTCATGCGTCGTCAGCACCACTGGAACCGCCTCGCCCGGCCTGCGCCCGCGCTGGATCATCTGCTCCATCGACACCTGCTCGTCGCGCAAGGCGGCGGCGACGTCGGCGATGACGCCGGGGCGATCGACCACCATCAGGCGCAGGTAGTAGGCGCCGACATGGCGCGCCATGGGCGAGGATGGGCGTGCCTCGAGCGCGCTCGCCGGCACGGTGAATGTCGATGACCAGCGGCCGACGGCGATGTCGAGAAGGTCGGCCACCACCGCCGAGGCTGTCGGTTGCGCTCCGGCGCCGCGGCCCTCGAGCATGATTCGGCCGACGAAATCGCCTTCGACGACGATGGCATTGAACACGCCATCGACATGGGCGATCGGGGTCGAGCGCGGCACCATGCAGGCATGGACGCGTTGCTCGAGCCCGTCGCGGGTGAGCCGCGCCAGGCCCAGGAGCTTGATGCGGTAGCCAAGCTCAGCGGCGAAATCGACGTCGAGCGCCGAGACGTGGCGAATGCCTTCGACATGAACGCCGGCGAAATCGACGGCGCTGCCAAAGGCGACCGCGGCCAGCACCGCCAGCTTGTGCGCGGCGTCGACGCCGTCGATGTCGAAGCTCGGATCGGCTTCGGCATATCCCAGCTCCTGCGCCTCCTTCAGCGCCTCGACGAAGTCGCGCCCGGTCTCGCGCATCGCGGTCAGGATGTAATTGCAGGTGCCGTTCAGGATGCCATAGATGCGCGTCACGTTGTTTGCGGCCAGCCCCTCGCGCAGCGTCTTCAGGATGGGAATGCCGCCGGCCACCGCCGCTTCGAACAACAGCGCCACGCCGCGCGCCTCGGCGGCCCGCGCCAGCGCCGTGCCGTGATGGGCGATCAGCGCTTTGTTGGCGGTGACAACGTGCTTGCCGGCCGCGATGGCGCCCGCCACCACTTCGCGAGCGATGCCGTCGCTGCCGCCGATCAGCTCGACGACCACGTCCACCTCGGGATCGCGCCCCAGCGCCGCCGCATCCGCGAACCAGCGCACCGCCTCGAGATCAACGCCGCGATCGCGCCCGCGGTGGCGCGCCGCCACCGCGGTGACGAGGAGCGGCCTGCCGGCACGCGCGGCCAGCAGCTCGGCATTCTGTTGCAACAGCTTGACGGTTCCGGCGCCGACGGTGCCGAGGCCGGCGATGGCGATTCTCAACGGCGGTTTCACGGGCGGCTCTAGGCTCCTCCGGCCGTCATTGGCCCCTGGTTATGTAACGCCGTCGCCGGCAAGTTGCGACCGTTTTATCCGCTCCCCCGCGCCGCGAATGGGCGCGAAGCTGGGCAAGCCGGCAGCGCCGCGGGGCGGCTCGCTCCGGCGGCCGCGCCGCCCGCTCAATATTCCAGCAGCACCTCCGCCTCGCCGGCCTCAAGGCCGCCCGCGACCTGCTCGGGCGCGGCCTGGACGGTAATGCGGCTCGCCGGCACCCCCAGCTTGGTAAGCGCTTGGGCCACCGCATTGGCCCGGTCCAGCGCCGTGCCGAAGCTCGCCAGATCTTCGCTTGCGGCGTCGGGGCCATAGCCGCGCCGGGCATAGCCGATGACGCGGAGCGAGCCGCCGCCCTCTTTCTGCAGCTTCGCGGCCTCGGCCAGGTGTTGGTTGTCTTCGGCGCTCAGCGTCTTGCCATCGCCGGCAAAGCCAATCTCGGCCGCCTGCAGGCTCACCGAAGGCGCATGTCCGCGCGGCGCGCGCATCACAGCAGGTTGCTCCGTGGGACCGGCCGGCG
>JASHRZ010000349.1 GCA_030037055.1 Alphaproteobacteria bacterium | reverse complement strand
GGTGGCGCTGATCGACGCGCTGTCCGAGACCGGACTGAAGCGCATCCAGATCGCGTCTTTCATCAATCCCAAGCGCGTGCCCGGCTGGGCCGATGCCGAAGCGGTGGTCGAAGGCATCCAACCGCGCGAGGGCGTGCGCTACACCGCGCTGTGGCTCAACGAGAAGGGGCTCGAGCGCGCGATCGCGCTCAGGGGTCGGCTGTCGCTGCGCGGCAGCGTCTTGCTGTGCGCCTCGGAGCCCTTCCTGCGCCGCAACCAGAACCGCGATCTCGCCGAGAACGCTCGCGTTCAGCATGCGCAGATCGAGCTCTGCAAGGCCAACGGCGTGCCGGTCGAAGGCATCTCGATCATGGCGGCGTTCGGCTGCAATTTTGCCGGCGACATTCCGCTCGCGACCGTCATCGACCGGGTGCAGGAGGGCCGCGACATCGCCGCGGCGCACGAGCTCGCGGTGAAGACGCTGTCGCTCGCCGACACCATGGCCTGGGCGACGCCTGCCGGCATCAAGCGCGTCGTCAGCGCGGTGCGCGAGCGCTGGCCGGAGCTGCGCCTCAACCTGCATCTCCACGACACGCGCGGCCTCGGCCTCGCCAACGCCTATGCCGGGCTGGAGATGGGGGTCGCGAGCTTCGACGCCTCGGTCGCCGGCCTCGGCGGCTGCCCCTTCGCCGGCCACAAAGGTGCGGCCGGCAATGTCTGCACGGAGGACCTCGTCTTCATGTGCGAGGAAATGGGCATCGAGACCGGCATCGACATCGACCGGCTGATCGCCGCCGCCAGGCTCGCCGAGGAGATCGTCGGCCATCCCTTGGCGGGCTCGGTGATGCGCGGCGGGACGCTGGAGAAGTATCGCCGGCACTGAGCGCCCGCTGCATCTCACGCCACGGCGATCACGCCGTCCCGCGCCAGTGCGGAAATCTCGTCCGCGCTCAAGCCGGCCTCCGTCAGGATTTCGCGCGTGTGCTCGCCCAGACGCGGCGCCTCGCGGCGCAGGCCGGGTCGCTCGCCCGCCAGCTCGATCGGAAGCCGCGGCAGCTTGGCGCGGACGCCGCCGGGAAGGACGGCCTCGACCAGCCCCGCGCCGGCATTGAGATGGAGGTCGTCGAAGAGATCGGCGGTGCGCGCCACCGGCGCGTAGGGAATGCTGGCCTGTTCGCAGCGGGCGGCAATCTCGGCCTTGGTGAAAGGGGCCAGCAGCTCCGCGACGATCGGCAGCATCCAGGCTTGCGCCGCCACCCGCGCCTCGTTGGTGGCAAGACGGGGATCGGCGAGGAGGTCGGGCCGGGCGAAGACCTCGCAGAAGCGCGCCCAGTGCTGGTCGCTGGTGACGCCGACGAAGATCTGGTCGTCATCGGCGGTCTTGAAGGTCCGGTAGATGCCCCAGCCGCTGCGGCGCACCGGCATCGGCGGCACCTCCTCGCCGGTGATCGCCTCGCCCGCCATATGCTGGCCCATCATGAAGACGGTCGATTCGAAAAGCGCGCTCTTGACCAGCTCGCCCTTGCCGGTCTCCTCGCGCCGGCGCAGCGCCGCAAGGATGGCGATGACGGCGAAGGCACCGCCCATGATGTCGACCACCGAGGTGCCGGCGCGCAGCGGCTGCCCCGCGGGGCCGGTCATATAGGCGAGGCCGCCCATGAACTGCACGACCTCGTCGAGCGCCGGGCGGTGCTCGTAGGGACCGGAGAGAAAGCCCTTGAGGGCGCAATAGACCAGGCGCGGATTGAGCCGCGCCAGCGCGGCGTAGCCGCAGCCGAGCCGTTCCATGGTGCCGGGCGCGTAGTTCTCGAGCACGACATCGGCCTCGCGCGCCAGGCGCAGCACGAGGTCGAGCCCCGCCGGCCGTTTCAGGTCGATGGCGAGGCTGCGCTTGTTGCGGTTGAAATAACCGAAGAAGCCGGCGGCAAAGCCGCTCAGCCGCCGCGTCGCGTCGCCGGCCGGCGCCGGCTCGATCTTGACGACATCGGCGCCGAGATCGGCGAGCACCAGGCCGGCGCTCGGCCCCATGATGTTCTGGCTGAATTCGAGCACGCGCAGGCCGGCAAGCGGCAAGGCGGCGGAGGCGGCTTGGGGCATGGCGCCGATGTTAGCCGCATGGCCCGGAGTTTCCATCCCCGTTAACCCAACGTCAGGGGATTTGCGGCAAGAATGCGCCGCCAGCAAGGAGGGCGCAGGTGCTCACGGAATCGACCGCTCGCAGCCGCGACAAGGCGGATGCCGCCACCACGGGATCGACGGCGCGGCTGCGCCAGCTCGACCGCGAGCTCGACCAGGAGCAGGCGCTGCAAATGGGCGCCGCCGGGCTCGGTTTCATCGGCGCCATCCTGAGCGTCACCATCAACCCGGCCTTTGCGCTGCTGCCGGCGATGGCCTTCGCCACGCTCGGCCAGTACGCGCTGCAGGGCTGGTGCCCGCCGGTGGCGCTGCTCGCCCGGCTCGGCCTCCGGAGCAGCAAGGAGATCGACCGCGAGCGCTACGCGCTGGCGGCCTGCATCGAGGAGCCGGCGCTGCCCGAGGCAAGCCGCGCCGGGGCGGACTGAGCGGCCGGCCCCGTCGCGGCTGCTCCGGCAGGGCCGCCTATACCGAGAAATACTTCGCCTGAGGGTGGGCAACGACGATCGCCGAGGTCGACTGCTCGGGATCGAGCTGGTCCTCCTCGGTCAGCGAAACGCCGATCTCCTCGGCATTGAGCAGGGCCAGCAGCTGGCGCTGGTCGGCAAGGTTGGGACAGGCGGGATAGCCGAAGGAGTAGCGGCTCCCGCGATAGCCCTGCTGCAGCAGCGCCTCGATGTCGCGCGCTTCCTCGCCGGCGAAGCCCAGCTCGGCACGGATGCGCTTGTGGGTGTATTCCGCCATCGCCTCCGCCATCTCGACGGACAGCCCGTGGAGATAGAGGTAATCCTGGTAGCGGTTCTCGCCGAACCATTCGCGCGCCGCTTGCGAAGCGCGCGGCCCCATGGTGACGACCTGCAGGCCGACGACGTCGCGTTCGTTGTCGCCGGCATCGCGGAAGAAATCGGCGATGCAGAGGCCGCCTTCCTTGTTCTGGCGCGGGAAGGAGAAGCGGGCCACCTCGCTCGTCCCATCCTCGCCGAACAGGATGAGATCGTTGCCTTCGGCAGCGCATTTCCAATAGCCGTAGGCGGCTTGCGGCAGCAGGATGTCCTGTTGGATGGCGGCATCCAGGATGCGTTGCAGGATCGGCCGCAGCTCCTTGTGCGCCCAGAGCTTGAACGCCTCGAGCGTGCGGCCGTCCTTGCGGAAGCCCCAATGGAATTGATAGAGCATGCGCTCGTTGAGATAGGGCACCAGCGCCTTCACCGGCACGCGCGCGACGGTGCGCGCCCCCCAGAAGGGCGGCACCGGCACATGGATGCCGCGCGTCAGCTCCTGGCGGTGCCAGCGGATCTCCGCGACATCGACCGGCCGTAGTGGACGCGGATCGGCGGCGCGGCCCAGCTTGCGCTTCTCGTTGACGACGCGGCCGCGGTTCTTCGCCTGCAGCTCGACGAGATGCGCGTCGAACCGGCCGTTCACCACCTTGTCCATCAAGGCGAGGCCGTCGAAGGCGTCGCGCGCATAGGCGACGCGGCCGCAGGCATAGGCCTTGACGCAATCCTCCTCGACGTAGCGCCGCGTCAGCGCCGCGCCGCCGAGCATCACTGGCATCGAGAGGCCCCGGCGCGTCATCTCCTCGAGGTTCTCGCGCATCACCACGGTCGATTTCACCAGCAGGCCGGAGAGGCCGACGGCATCCGCCTTGTACTGCGCCGCGGCGTCGAGGATGGCGCCGATCGGCTGCTTGATGCCGAGATTGACCACGCGATAGCCGTTGTTGGTGAGGATGATGTCGACGAGGTTCTTGCCGATGTCGTGCACATCGCCCTTGACGGTGGCGAGCACGATCGTGCCTTTTTGCTGGCCCTCGACGCGCTCCATATGCGGCTCGAGCCAGCCCACCGCCGCCTTCATCGTCTCGGCCGATTGCAGCACGAAGGGAAGCTGCATCTTGCCGGCGCCGAAGAGGTCGCCCACCACTTTCATGCCGTCAAGCAGGAAGATGTTGATGATGTCGAGCGGCGAATGCTTGGCGAGCGCGAGCGCGAGATCCTCCTCGAGCCCCTGCCGGTCACCGTCGATGATGCGCTGCTTCAAGCGCTCCTCGACCGTCTCCGGCCGCGCCTTCTTCGCGGTCTTCGCCGCCACCCGGTTCTCGAAGAGAGCGATGAGCGCCTGCAGCGGGTCGTAGCCCTCCCGCCTTCGGTCGAAGATCAGATCCTCCGCGACCCGCGCCTCCTCCTCGGGAATCCGGTGCAGCGGCATGATCTTCGAGACATGGAGGATGGCGCCGGTAAGCCCGCGCTTGAGCGCGTGGTCGAGGAACACCGAGTTGAGCACATGGCGCGCCGCCGGGTTGAGGCCGAAGGAGATGTTGGAGAGGCCGAGGATGATCTGGCAGTCCGGCAGCTCGCGGGCAAGCCGCTCGATCGCCTCCAGCGTCCACAGGCCGAGCTTGCGGTCGTCCTCGGCGCCGGTGCAGATGGTGAAGGTGAGCGGGTCGAACATCAGGTCCGCGGCGGGCAGGCCGTAACGCCCGCAGGCGAAGTCATGAAGCCGATGCGCCACCTCGAGCTTGCGTTCGACCTCCTTGGCCATGCCGCGCTCGTCGATGGTGAGCGCGATGACCGCGGCGCCGAAGCGGCGGGCGAGCTCGAGCCGCTTTGCCGCCGGCGCCTCGCCATCCTCGAAATTGATCGAGTTGATGACGGGCTTGCCGCCATAGAGCTTGAGCGCCGCCTCGAGCACCGGCAGCTCGGTCGAATCGATGACCAGCGGCGCATTCACCGCGCCGCGCATGCGCGTCACCGCCTCGCTCATATCGGCGATCTCGTCGCGGCCGACGAAAGCGGTGCAGAGGTCGAGCGCGTGCGAGCCCTCCTTGACCTGCTCGCGCGCCATCTCGACGCAGCCGTCCCAGTCGCCTTTCTCCTGGAGCCCGCGGAACTGCCGGGAGCCGTTGGCGTTGCAGCGCTCGCCGATCGACAGATAGGCGTTCTCCTGGCGCAGCGCGGTCTGGGCGTAGAGCGAGGCGATTGCGGCCAGCCAGACGCTGCGGCGCGATTTGGGCCGCGGCCGGAAGCCGTCGCCGGCAAGCCGCCGCAGCATGGCGTCGAGCGCGGCGATATGCGCCGTCTCGGTGCCGCAGCAGCCGCCGATCATGTTGACGCCGTCCTCGGTGACGAAGCGCTCCTGCCATTGCGCCAGCTCGGCGGCGCTCAGGGGATAGTGCGTCTGGCCGTCGACCAGCTCCGGCAGACCCGCATTGGGCTGCACCGAGAGCAGGCCCGGCCAGTTCTCGCCCAGCCATTTGACGTGCTCGGCCATCTCCAGCGGGCCGGTGGCGCAGTTGAGGCCGATCAGCGGCACTTCCAGCGCTTGTATCACGGTCGCCGCGGTGGCCATGTCGGCGCCGACCAACAGGGTGCCGGTGGTTTCCATCGTCACCTGCACCAAGATCGGCGTGTCCGTGCCGGCCTCGGCGCGGGCGCGCTTGGCGGCGTTCACCGCCGCCTTGATCTGCAGCATGTCCTGGCAGGTCTCGACCAGGAGCGCGTCGACGCCGCCGGCGACGAGGCCGCGGCACTGCGCGCCGAGCGCGTCCTCCAGCGTCTGGTAGTCGATGTGGCCGAGCGAGGGAAGCCGCGTGCCTGGGCCGATCGAGCCGATGACGAAACGCGAGCGGCCGTCGCCGGCGAAGGCCTCGATGGCCTCGCGCGCCAGCTCGGCCGAGCGGCGGTTGAGATTGTAGGCCTTCCCGGCGATGCCGAACTCGCCCAGCGTCACCGGCGAGGCGCCAAAGCTGTTGGTCTGCAGCGCGTCGGCGCCGGCGCGGAGATATCCCAGGTGGATCTCGCGCACGAGATCGGGCCGGCTCTCGCACAGGATGTCGATGCAGTTCTCATGGCCGTGATAATCGCGCTCGACGTCGAGATGGCGCGCCTGCATCTGCGTCCCCATCGCGCCGTCGCACAGCAGCACCCGATCCCTGAGATAATCGAGGATATGCGGCATGGGATCGCTCTATGCTCCGGCGTTCGGGGCGGCGGCACCCCCCATCCCCCCCTCCTCCTCGAGGGGCGAAGAGGAGGACGTGGCACGCGCGACTTCCCTCCCCTCTTGAGGATTAGGGAGGGGGGTAGCGCGCACGCCGATCATGTGGCAGATGGCGACGATGAGGTCGGCGCGGTTGAGGGTATAGAAATGGAACTCGTTGATCCCTGCCGCCTGCAGCAGCCGGCATTGCTCGGCGGCGATCGAGGCGGCGACGAGGCGGCGCGTGTCGGGATCGTCGTCGAGCCCGTCGAACATCGGCGCCATCCAGGCCGGCAGGGAGGCGCCGCAGGAGGCCGCGAACTTCCGCACCTGGGCGAAATTGGTCACGGGCAGGATCCCCGGCACGATCGGAAGCCGGACGCCGGCGCCGGCGGCGCGGTCGAGAAAGCGCAGATAGACCTCGACGTCGAAGAAGCACTGGGTGATGGCCCGGGTCGCGCCGGCATCGATCTTGCGTTTGAGATTGTCGAGGTCGGCAGCGGCGCTCGGCGCCTCGGGATGGGTTTCGGGATATGCGGCGACGCTGAGCTCGAAATCGGCGACCCGGCGCAGCCCCGCGACCAGCTCCGCCGCATAGGGATATCCGCCGGGATAGGGCCGGTAGCGACCTTCGCCCGGCGGCGCGTCGCCGCGCAAGGCGACGAGATGGCGAATGCCTGCCTGCCAGTAGCGCCGGGCGATCGCGTCGATTTCCGCGGCGGCGGCGCCGATGCAGGTGAGATGCGCGGCGGGCTCGAGCCCGGTCTCCTGGCGGATGCGCAGCACGGTGCTGTGGGTGCGCTCGCGCGTCGTGCCGCCGGCGCCATAGGTGAC
>JASHRZ010000348.1 GCA_030037055.1 Alphaproteobacteria bacterium | reverse complement strand
CGAGGCGCTCCCGCCCAATCCCAACTATTTCAGCGGCGATCGCCTCAAATTCGACTGGCGGGGCAACATCAAGGTCGCCGTCGGCCAAATCGTGACGCTGGGCGCCGAGCACGAGCTGGACCGCACGGCGGCAAACACCGCGGCGCCGCCGGCGCTCGCGGCGCAGTACGCGAACGACGCGGGCTACGCCCAGCTTCAATCAAGCTTTGGCGAGCACCTCTTCAACACGGTGAGCGTGCGCTATGACGACAATTCACAGTTCGGCGGCAAGGCGACCTACCGCGAGGCGCCCGCCTATCTCATTACCGCGACGGGCACCAAGCTCAAAGGCAGCGTAGGTACGGGGTACAACCCTCCATCGCTCGTCGAGCTCTATGAAAATTTCCCGGGCTTCGACTTCTTCGCCAACCCCAACCTGCGGCCAGAGACCAGCTTCGGCTACGATCTCGGATTCGAGCAAGCGCTGCTCGCCAAGCGAATGGCGTTCGGCGCAACTTATTTCCACAACGACATCAAGAACCTCATCGACATCAACAGCACCGGCACCTCCTACGCCAACATCGGCGAAGCGACGACCTACGGTGTCGAGAGCTTCGTCTCCTACAAGCCATGGGACCCGCTCACCTTGCGCGCGGACTACACCTACACCATGGCCACAGACGACGTTCTGCAAACCGAGTTGCTGCGCCGCCCCAAGAACAAGGCGAGTCTCGACGCTGGATGGCAGGCGACACCGGACCTCTCATTCTCCGCTACGGTGCTCTATGTCGGCCCCTGGGTCGACGTCTATCGCGACGGCACACCCGGCGCCTCCGGCGCCGGGTACACACTGGCCAACGTCGCAGGGTCCTATGATCTGGGACAGGGTATGACTACCTTCGCGCGGATCAATAATCTGCTCGACCGGCACTACCAGGACCCGGTCGGTTTCGACCGACCGGGCTTCGGCATCTTCGCCGGCGTGCGCGTTGCCTTCGATACCGGAATTGGCGAGAGGTGAACGGCCATGACGTTTGAGACAAAGCTCAAGCCATTGTCCAAGCGGATCGTCGATCCCGATGGTGCGACGGTGGAGGTTTTCCCGCTGCCGACTGACGAGGAGACCCTCTTCGAACTGATGCGCGAGCTGTTCCAGAACCATTGGCACGAGATCACCTTCGGCCCCATCATCCAGGGCGCGGCCTGGGAGATGCGGGCGGAGCGGGCGCCCGACAAGATCAGGATGTTCGACGGCTATCTGACGGTGGCGTTCGGCGTCCCCCACTTCCACATCTGCGTCGGCGAGCACAAGGGGGCGCACAACAATCCGGTCTCGCCGGCGCTTGCCCGCCATCGCCGCACCGCCCGCGCCGAGCTCTATCGCCGGTTGAAACGCGACGGCACGCCGCTATCCTGGGGCCTGCGCCTGTTCAACGGCAAGGACGAGCAGCAGATCACGGTGCTGCTGCCCAATCCGTTCCTGCATCCGGCGACGGACAAGGTGCTGAAGACGCCCGACTGGTCGCGGCTCGAGCTCTGGGACGGGCTGCGGGCGCGCTGGCTCGGCCTCGACCAGCCGGATCCTTTCGACCGTTCCGGTCGCGGCTTCCGCCATGACTAGCAGCTACGTTCCCCACCGACCTCGGCCAAGGAGGAATGTCATGCAAGATACCACCCCGCTCTCCCGCGCCGCCTGGCGGCACGCGCTCTGGCTCGCGCTGCTGGTCGCGGCCAGCGTCGCCTTCAGCTTCGGCTTTGCCTGTGCCGTGCCTTTCGCCGCCTTCGGCGCCGTGGCCGCGCTGACGCTGGCGCGGCGGGATGCGCTGTTGCTGATCGTCGCCGTCTGGCTGGCCAATCAGCTCGTCGGCTTCGCCTTCCTCGGCTATCCCTGGACGGGAAGCACCCTCGCCTGGGGCGCGGCCCTGGGCGTGGTCGCCGTTCTCGCCACGATTGCCGCCCGGCCGATGGCGCTGCGGCGCGACGGTCGCGGCGCTGCTATCGGCGCGCTCACGGCCTTCCTCGGCGCCTTCATCGTCTACGAGGGCGGCTTGTTCATCGTCGCGGCCACCCTGCTCGGCGGCACCGAGGATTTCGCGCCGGCGATCGTGCTCCGCATCCTCGAGATGAACGTGGCCGCGTTCCTCGGGCTTCTCGCGCTCGACTGGCTCGCGCTGGCCGGCGGTCTCGTGGCGCGACCGGCGGGCGCCCCTCTCGCCGAGCGCCGCGCCTGAAGCTGTCAGGCGCTCTGTCCGGCGGGCCGAGCGCCGCTCGCGGGCAAAGCGCCGTTCGGCGAGAAATCCGAGGGCCAGGCCCAGCGTCGTCCACAGCACGGCTTCGATGCCGAGCGAGGCGAGGCGGAAGTTCCACATCTGTCCCTACGGTAAACTTCGTCCGGGCTAGGCAGGGGGTGAGACGGTCGATACTTGGCCGCGATGGTTGGGATCCTGGGGCTGCTCTGGCGTTTGCTGACCTTTCCGTTCAAGTCGAAGGCTCGGCTTGAGGCGGAGAATCCCGCCCTGCGCCAGCAGGTTAATGTATTGCAGCGGAAGGCGCCGAAACGGCTTTATCTGACTGGGATCGATCGAGCCATCTTCGTCACACTTTATCGGGTGGCGCCGTCTTCACTGAATGCCCTGTCCGTCATCCGTCCCGAGACGGTGGTCCGCTGGCATCGAGCCGGGTTCAGGGCCTTTTGGAGGTGGAAGTCGCGATCAAGGGGCGGGCGCCCTAAGACCGCAGCGGAAATCCGCAAGCTTATTCGCGAGATGAGCCTAGCCAACCCGTTTTGGGGCGCGCCGCGGATCCCTGGAGAGCTCCTGAAACTGGGCATCAATGTCAGCCAAACGACCGTCGCCAAGTACATAGCTCGGCCCAGACGGCAGGGTTGGCGAACCTTTCGGATCAATCACGCCGCGGGGATCGCCTCGATCGATCTTTTCGTCGTGCCAAGCTTCTGTTCGGCCTCCTTGTGCTCAGTCACTGCAGGCGGAGGATCGTTGCGTTTGGGGTGACCGCGCATCCGACCTCAGAGTGGCTTGCTCGACAGATCATGGAAGCCTTTCCGTGGGATCGAGCCCCCCGCTACCTAATCCGCGATCGCTTTAGTGGATATGATGAAGTCTTTCAGCGCACGTTGCGCACGATGGGGATCCGAGATCACCCGACTGCGCCGCGTTCGCCATGGCAGAACCCTTACGGCGAAAGGCTCATCGGCTCGCTCCGACGGGAGTGGCTCGACCACGTCGTCGTGTTCGGCGAAAGACACCTTCGGTCTTTGCTGTCCTGTTACGTCGAATATTACAATCAGGCCCGGACGCACCTCTCCTTGGGCAAGGACGCACCGATTGCGAGACCTGGCGAGACAGTCGGACGCATCGTCGCGCTCCTCGTTCTCGGCGGTCTCCACCATCGCTACGCGCGAATCCGAGTTTACGCGGTAGGGACACCGGCTTAACACGCTTACCGATTTCCCCAAAGGACGGAATCTCCAACGGCACGGCGTCCGCCTCTAGGCACACGTCCAGATACTTGTTGTCCGACAAGATGGTCTGCCATGTCTTTCAGGCGGAGGACGACCTGATCAGGCGATTCGATATCAAGTAGCGGATGACGCTTAGTTTGGAGCAAGGACGCGGATCCATTCAGCGCAAATAGGCCTCGGCCGCGTAGCGGCGCATCATCCGCTGGCTGCTAAAGTGAGCCCCGTTCTTGCTGATGCCTTGCTTCATCATCCAGATCCAACGCTTTCGGTCGCGGTAATAGAGCGGCAGAATGGTCTCGCCCAACTTGCGGTAGAGCATCCCGGCATGATCGTTGCCGGGGTCGACCTTTTCGCCGCCAATGGCCCAGCCGGTCACCCCTTCGATGCAGGCCTCGACCCACCAGCCGTCGAGCACGCTCAGGTTCAGGACGCCGTTTAACGCTGCCTTCATACCGCTCGTCCCCGAAGCCTCCAATGGCGGCAATGGGGTGTTGAGCCAGATGTCCGCACCAGCAACGAGCGTTGCCGCCATCGCGATGTCGTAATTTGGAAGAAACGCCATCGGAATGACAGCGGACAACTGCCGTCTGTGTTGGTTGAGTTGCTCGATCAGCCACTTGCCCGGCTCATCGCGTGGATGGGCCTTGCCGGCAAACACGAGTTGGAATGGATGATTGCCCGCAAGGCTCGTCAAGCGTTCAATGTCGGTGAACAGCAAATCGGGACGCTTGTACCCGGTCATGCGCCGCGCGAATCCGATGAGCGGCGTCTCGGAGCGCATGTCGACGCCGGAGCGCGCTTTGATGAGGGCGAGCAAGTCTTGCTTAGCCTCTTGATGCGCCGACCAGACGACATCATCGGCAAGCTGGTCCGCGGCCGACAACGCCTCTGGCTCATACGGCCATTGCGGGAATTCCGCCTGGTAGAGACGTGCAAAGGCCGCATGCGTCCAAGTCTGGGGATGCACGCCGTTCGTGATCGCGCGCACGTGATAGCCAGGAAAGAGGCGGTGCGTGGTTTCTGTGTGACGTCGCGCCACACCATTGATATAGCCGCTGAGATTGAGCGCAAGCTGCGTCATGTTGAGCGCATCAGTGCCAGCGAGCTTCTTCAGACCGGCGATGTCGACGTAGTCGCCGAGAAGGCGCGCGACTAGATCGTAGGAAAACCGGTCCTGTGCGGCCTCCACCGGCGTGTGCGTGGTGAAGACGCAGCGATGGCGCACACGTGCTGGATCGTAGGCCGACTCGCCGAGCGTAACGTCTTCCGAGCGTCGGCGAAATTGGCGGAGCAGCTGAACGGCAAGAAGCGCCGCATGCCCCTCGTTCATGTGATAGGTGCTGATGTGGAAGCCGAGCGCCTCGAGGACGCGCACGCCGCCAATACCCAAAACGATCTCCTGCTTCAGGCGATACTCGGCATCCCCGCCATAGAGGCGATCTGTGATCTTCCGGTCCTGGGCTTCGTTCTGTTCGAGATCCGTATCGAGCAGAAGGACTGGCACGGAATGACCGAGGGGAGACGTGAAGACGTGGAGCCGGGGGCGAATCCACACCTCTCTTCCCTCGATCGGCACAGCGATCATCGCACTGAGCGGCTCCGTCCACTCCTTGATATCCCAAGGGTCGGGGTGATCGACCTGGCGCCCAGCGGCGTCGATTTCCTGCCGAAGGTAGCCCGACCGGCTCGCCAGCGTCACGAAGACCACCGGCAGCTCGAGATCGGCGCAGGATCTCGCTGTGTCCCCGGCGAGCACCCCGAGGCCTCCGCTGTATGTGCGCATTTCAGGATGGAGGGCGATCTCCATCGAGAAATAGGCGATATCTGCGCGCTGTAGAAACGGATCGAGCTTCATCCCAGCCGGGGTGCCAACCACAGGAGCCTCTTCGACAAGAAATGATTGAATATTGGATTGGGGCGCCACCAGAAGCACCGCAGTCGAGAAGACTATGAGTAATCTCTGCGCACATTGATCTCGATCAATTGGCCGGGCCGCGCTGCTTGTCATGCGGCGCGAGTTCATCCTCTCCACCATCGCGCATGGTTGGGCCCGGTCCGCTGGAGAGCGTCTCCGGTCAGCTCTTCAAGGCGTTCGTTACCATCAAGCTGAGC
>JASHRZ010000347.1 GCA_030037055.1 Alphaproteobacteria bacterium | reverse complement strand
GCGGTCTTCTGCGCCGGCGCGGCGCGCGCCATCAGCGCCGCCGCGCGGCGCGCCTGCGCTCCGATGGCGCGCATCTCGGCATAAAGGTCGTTGGTCGTCTCCAGCGCCGCCATCTCAGCTCACCACTAGGTCGTCGCGATGGATCATCTCGTGGCGCCCACGGTAACCGAGGATGGCTTCAATTTCACCGCTTTTATGGCCGGCGATGGCGCGGGCATCGGCGCTCGAATAGGCGCTGAGCCCGCGCGCCACCTCGCGCCCCTCGCCGTCGCGCACCACCACCGCATCGCCGCGCTCGAAGCTGCCCTCGACCGCGACCACGCCGGCCGGCAACAGGCTGGTGCCGCGCCTCAATGCCGCTGCGGCGCCGTCGTCGACGGTGAGCACGCCCATCGGGTTGAGCGTGCCTGCGATCCAGCGCTTGCGCGCCGTGCGCGGCTCGGCGACCGGCAGGAACCAGGTGCAGCGCGCGCCCCTCTCGAGGGCCTCGAGCGGATGGAGGCCGTTTCCCCTGGCGATCGCCATGCGGCAGCCGGCGGCGAGCGCGATGCGCGCCGCGGCGAGCTTGGTCACCATGCCGCCGGAGCTGTAGCCCGCCGGCGCGGCGCCGCCCATTGCCTCGATCTCCGGCGTGATCTCGCGGACTTCGGCAATGTGCTGCGCGCCGGGGTTGCGGCGCGGGTCGGCGGTGTAGAGCCCGTCGATGTCGGAGAGCAGCACCAGCGTGTCGGCGCTGATCATCTGCGCCACGCGCGCGGCGAGCCGGTCGTTGTCGCCGAAACGGATCTCGGCGGTGGCGACCGTGTCGTTTTCGTTGATCACCGGCACCGCGCCCAGCGCCAGCAACTGCTCCAAAGTGGCACGCGCGTTGAGGTGCCGGCGGCGCGCCTCGGTGTCCTCGGGCGTGAGCAGGATCTGCGCAACGGTGAGGCCGTGGCGGGCGAGCGCCTCCTGATAGGCGTGCGCGAGGCGGATCTGACCGGTGGCGGCGGCGGCCTGCTTCTCCTCGAGCTTCAGCACCCGGCCGGTGAGGCCGAGATGGCGTCGGCCGACGGCGATGGCGCCCGAGGACACGACCAGCACCTCCTGGCCGCGCGCCCGGCAGCGCGCGAGATCCGCCACCAGCGCCTCGAGCCACGCGCGACGGATGTCGCCGGTCGCGTCGTCGACCAGCAGCACCGAGCCGATCTTGACGATGAGGCGCTTGGCCTCCGCGAGGCGGCCGCTCATGACGTGGCTTCCGCCGCCGCCTTCGCGGCTGCCGCCGCTTCACGCTTGGACTTGATCACGGCGAGGAGCGCCGCCAGTGTCTCGGGCACGCCCTTGCCGGTAGCGCCGGAGAGCGCCAGCACCGGGCGCTTGCTGGCGCGAATGAGCTTCCGGCGCTTGCCGGCGAGCGCTGCTTCGGGCACCGCGTCGGCCTTGTTGAGGCCGATGACCTCCGGCTTCTCGGGCAGGCCGCGGCCGTAGCGTTCGAGCTCGCGGCGGATGGCGCGGTAATTCCCCACCACATCCTCCTCAGTGCCATCGATCAGATGCAAGATCACGGCGCAGCGCTCGACATGGCCGAGGAAGCGGTGGCCGAGGCCGGCGCCCTCGCTTGCCCCTTCGATCAGGCCCGGAAGGTCGGCGATGACGAACTCCTCGCCATGCGCCTCAATCACGCCGAGCTGCGGGCGCAGCGTGGTGAAAGGATAGTCGGCGATCTTGGGCCGAGCGCGCGAGGTCGCGGCGAGGAAGGTGGATTTGCCGGCATTGGGCAGGCCCACGAGGCCGGCGTCGGCGATCAGCTTCAAGCGCAGCCAGACCCAGCGTTCCTCGCCGGGCCAGCCGGGATCGGCCCGGCGCGGCGCGCGGTTGGTGGCGCTCTTGTAATGCGCATTGCCGAAGCCGCCGTCGCCGCCCCTCAGCAGGACATGGCGCTCGCCGGGCTTGGTGAGGTCGAGCAGCACCTGCTCATTCTCCTCGTCGAGGATCTCGGTGCCGACCGGGACGCGCAGCACCACGCTCTTGCCGGCGGCGCCGCTGCGGTTGGCGCCCATGCCGTGATGGCCCTTCTCGGCCCTGAAGTGCTGGAGATAGCGGTAGTCGATGAGGGTGTTGAGATTAGCCGCCGCCTCGACCACGACATCGCCGCCGCGCCCGCCGTCGCCGCCGTCGGGGCCGCCGAACTCGACGAACTTCTCGCGGCGGAAGCTCACCGCGCCTGCGCCGCCGTCGCCGCTTCTGACGTAGATCTTGGCCTGGTCGAGGAACTTCATGACTGCGTCTCAAGCCCAACGAAAAAGGGGGAATGCGGCCATTCCCCCTCGCGCAATCGCTCGTGGCGGAACAGCCTAGTCGGCGGCCTCCGGCGGCAGCGGCGCCACCGAGACATAAGTGCGCCCGCCCGTGGTGGTATGGAAAACGACGCTGCCGTCGACCTTGGAAAACAGCGTATGGTCGCGGCCGATATCGACATTGTCGCCGGGATGGAACTTGGTGCCGCGCTGGCGCACGAGGACGTTGCCGGCGAGCACGCTCTCGCCGCCGAACTTCTTGACGCCGAGGCGGCGGCCGGCGCTGTCGCGCCCGTTGCGCGAGGAGCCGCCTGCTTTCTTATGCGCCATCGCGCTGTCTCCTTTACTGAGCCGCGGTGATGCCGGTGACCTTCAGCACGGTCAGAGCCTGGCGGTGGCCGTTTTTGCGCCGGTAGTTGTGCCGCCGGCGCTTCTTGAAGACCAGCACCTTGTCGGCCCTGATCTGCTCCACCACCTCGGCGGTGACCTGGGCGCCGGCTGCCTTCGTCTTGGCCGAAGCGCCCTCGCCCACCATGAGCACGTCGTCGAGCGTCACGGTCGCCCCCTTCTCGCCGGCGAGCTTCTCCACCGTGATGATATCGTCCTTGGCGACCTTGTACTGCTTGCCGCCGGTGCGGATGACTGCAAACATGAGCGGGTGCTTTGCGCCGAAAATTGAACGGACGGGCGACGTCCCGTCCGAAGGAGGCGCACTATAGCGGGGATGCCGCCCCTGTCAACGGCCTGCCCTCTTGTCTGTCGCGGCCGGGCGCGACCCAAAAATGCCATAACCCCCGCGAAAACAGCGGGATTACGCCGCTCTCTTCGGCTAAATCCGGACCGATATTAAGAGCCTCGCAACGGCCGGCATGCTAGTGATGGCGCGTGGTTTTGAACCGCCCCCGGCGCGGCCGATCGCGCCGCCGGTCTTGTCAGAGGATGGGATGGTTTCGATGGTGTACCTCGCCGGCTATCTCATCTCAATCGTCGCCACGGCGGGCATCGTCGCTGGCATCGAGATGCTGAACCAGTACTGCTCCTATGGGCCGGGCCGGCAGGCCAAGCCGGTGGCGATCACCGTTACCAGCCGCCAAGCGCGGTTGCGGCAGGACAGGCCTTAGGTTAGGCTCTGCCCCTTTCCGTCGACCGGCGCAGGCTCGGGCCCTGCGCCTTTTGATCCGAGGGCCTCGCGGAGAGGTGCCGGAGTGGTCGATCGGGGCGGTCTCGAAAACCGTTAGGCCTCGTGAGGGGTCTCGAGGGTTCGAATCCCTCCCTCTCCGCCAGCCCCCGAGACGGTCGCCTTCGGCGAGAAGGTCCGGGCCTTCGTCCGCCGCCCTTGCCCCCCGAGCCGCCCTTGGCGGTCGAAGGCCTTCTCACGCGCCTCAGAGAGGCCGAACGCGCGCTCGGCCGCCTCGACGGCATCGGCCTCATGCTGCCGCGCAAGGAGCTCTTCCTCTACATGTGCGTCAGGAAGGAGGCGGTGCTCTCCTCCCAGATCGAGGGCACGCAATCGACGCTCGATGA
>JASHRZ010000346.1 GCA_030037055.1 Alphaproteobacteria bacterium | reverse complement strand
GGGACGCCCACGGCCGGCCCTCGCCATCGACCGTGCCGAGCACGAGGAAGGGCACGGCGAAGAACGCGCGGTGCTGGTCGGCACGACGTTGCGCAGCACGCGGCGGCCCGCCGCCTCCATGCGCTGGCGCACGCCCAGGCGTTGCTGCACGCGCTGCTCGCCGGGATGGAAGGGCGAGCCCGGAAAGGACCAGCCGGGAAGCGGGCCCATGCGAATCCTCCGCTGGAGACTGCATCGACACCCACGACCTCACCCTCCCGCCGCGCGGGTCCTTCCGTTTCGCCCCGCGGGGCGGAGAGCAGGGCTATCGCATATACTGCCGCGCTGCCGGTCGAAGAGATTGACCACGGAGGTTGAGCCGCGAAGCGGAGCAACGCGATCACGGAGAAGCAAAGAACGGCGCGCGCTTCGCGCGCCCAAATATACTTCTCCTTGTCCTCCATGCCGCCGTGGCGAAATTCATAGGCGAGAGGGCCAGGGTGAGGTGGGGAATTTATTTGATCAGGCCTTCGGCCTTCATGGCCTCCTGCACCTTGGGACGCGCAGCGACGCGGTCCATATAGGCCTTGAGGTTGGGCCAGGGAGCGAGATCGATGGCCTTGTACTTCGTCCAGTTGACGATGGTGAAGCAATAGGCGTCGGCGACGGTGAACTGGTCGCCCATGAGATATTTCTTGCCGGCGAGGTGCTTGTCGAGATAGGCGAAGCGGTTGGCGAGATTATCCCTGGTGATCTTAACGAAGGCCTCGGGGGTGGTGTCGCGGAACAGCGGCGCGAACACCTTGTGCAGCTCGGAAGTCACGAAGTTCAGCCATTCCTGCACATGGTAGCGCGCCATCGTGCCGTTGGCTGGGGCGAGCCCGCTCGCCGGCTTCTGGTCGGCGAGGTACTGCACGATGGCCGGGCCCTCGGTCAGGATCTCGCCGCTGTCGAGCTGCAGCACCGGCACCTGGCCCTTGGGGTTGACCGCCCAGAAATCGTCGCCGCCTGGCTTGATCTTCTTGGCCTGGAGATCGACGCGCTGCAGCTCGAAGGAGAAGCCGGCCTCGCGCAGCACGATGTGCGGCGAGAGCGAGCAGGCGCCAGGGGAGTAGTAGAGCTTCATGATGTTCCTCCTTGCTGGGATGGCGACTGTATCCGTATCGGCGTCAGGCGCATGGCCGTGCGGCAACGGCGCTAATTAGACTGGGCGGAGATGAAAGCGGTGACGTCGGCGAGCGAGCGGCGCTTCAGCTGCGCCTCGAAGGCAGCCTCGGCGGGACCGATGACGGCGTCGAGCGCGCCCTGGATGTGGCGGCCGACGGCGCAGCGCCGGTCGGGCTCGTCATGGACGGCGAGGCGATGCTCGTCCTCCATGTCGACGGCGCGGTAGACCTCGAGCAGCGTGATCTTGGCCGCCGGCCGCGCCAGCTGCGCGCCGGCGACGCCGGGCGAGCTGAGCACCAGCCCCGCGTGCGAAAGCATCGCCAGCACGCGGCGCACGAAGCTGGCATTGGTGCCGACGCTGCCGGCGATGAGATCGGAGGTGATCCGGCCGCCGCCGAGGCGATCGATCAGCGCCAGCGCGTGGACGGCGACGGAAAAGCGGGTGGCACGGCTCATGCCCGTACCTGTATCCGAGTCAGGTTCAGGTGTCAAGGGGGCGCGGTCGTCAATCGTCAGTCGACTGATAACCGATAACTGATGACCGACAACGATAATTGATAACCGACGACGTCACAGCGCCTCGCTCTTAAAGGGGCGGGCGAGCAGGCCGGCGATGGCGACATCGATGGCAGCGCCGCGATGCAGGATCGCGTCGACCGCGGCGGTAATCGGCATGTCGACGCCGAGGCGCGAGGCGAGCGCGGCGGCAGCGGCGGCCGAGGTCACGCCTTCGGCGACCGAGTGGCGCCCGGCCAGAATCTCGGCGAGCCCCCGCCCCTCGCCCAGCGCCACCCCGAGCGACTGATTGCGCGACTGCGGGCCGGTGCAGGTGAGCACGAGATCGCCGAGCCCGCTGAGCCCCATCAGGGTCTCGCTCCGGCCGCCCTTGACGCGGGCGAGACGCACCATCTCGGCAAGGCCGCGGGTGATGAGCGCGGCGCGCGCATTGTCGCCGAGCCCGCGGCCCATGACGATGCCGCAGGCGATCGCCAGCACGTTCTTGACGGCACCGCCGATCTGCGCGCCAACGAGATCGTCGGCGAGATAGGGGCGGAAGCTGCGGGTGCCGAGCGCGGCGATGAGGCGCTCGCCCAGCGCGCGGTCGGCGCTCGCCAGGGTCACCGCGGTGGGCAGCCCGCGCGCCACCTCGCCGGCGAAGGTCGGACCCGAAAGCACCGCCAGCGGCGCTTCAGGCAGCGCATCCGCCACCACCTCGGTCATCAGCGCGCCGCTGCCCTCCTCGATCCCCTTGACGCAGATGACGAGCGGCAGCCTCGGCGGGAGGTGGGGCGAGAGCGCCTGGGCGAGCGCGCGCAGATGCTGCGCGGGCGCCACCAGCAGCAGCGCCTCGGCGCCGCGCGCGGCCTCGCCGAGCTCGCGCGTGGCGACGATGGCGGGATCGAGCGCCACGCCGGGCAGGAAGAGCGGATTGGCGTGGTCGCGGTTGATCACCGCCACCACCTCTTCTTCGCGCGCCCAGAGCACGACCTCGCGCCCGGCGCGCCGCGCGGTGAGCGCCAGCGCGCTGCCCCAGGCGCCGCCGCCGATGATGCCGATGCGCTGCATCGCCAGGGAAAGTCGTCAGTTGTCAGTTGTCAGTTATCAGTGACCGGCGGGCCCGCACCGAGAACCGATAACTGTCAACTGGCAACTGGCACTCGGCTATTTCACCGTTTCGGCGCCGGCCTTGCAGGCGACGCCGTCCTGGGCGCCGGTGCCGCCGCTGCAGCCGATGCCGCCGATGAGCTTGCCGCCCTGCACCAGCGGAAAGCCGCCTTCGGACGCGACGATGCCGTCGAGCGACAGCAGATAGGGATGGCCGCCATCGACCGCGTCCTGGAAGATCTTGGTCTCGCGGCGGAAGGTCGCCGCCGCCCGCGCCTTGTGCTGCGCGATGTCGGCAGACGCGTTCTGCGCCCCGTCCATCTTCTCGAAATAGATCAGCTCCCCGGCGGGGCCGACGACGGCGATGTTCAGCTTCCAATTATGCTTCCGGGCCTCGGCCGCGGCCGCAGCCGCCACGCGCTTGGCGTGATCGAGGCCGATCGGAATGCCGTAGGGAATGTCGAACGGCATCTGCTCCGGCACCGGCGCCGCCGGCTGCTGCGCGAGCGCGTCGCCGGACAGGCCGGCAAGGCAGGCGAGAGCGATCACCAGGACAAAACTGTCTTTGCGCATGTTTCCTCCCCTCCCGATCTCGGCGTTGCCGGCGATCCTAGCCACAGTCGAGGCGGAACGCCACCGGCTTACGCCTTGACGCCGGCGCCGCGGGCGGGCGGCGCGGCGGGGTCGAGCGGCCAGCGCGGGCGCGGCGCGAAATCGAGGCCGTCGACGAGGCCGAGACGCAGTCGCTCGAGCCCGGCCCAGGCGATCATCGCGCCATTGTCGGTGCAGAGCGCAGGTGCTGGCGCGCGGAAGGCAAGGCCGTGCCCGGCGGCAAGAGCGGCGAGGCGATAGCGCAGCACCGCGTTGGCCGCGACGCCGCCGGCGACGACGAGGGTCGTCGCATCGGGCCAGCGGGCGCGCAGGAGGGCGATCGCCTGTGCAGTGCGGTCGATAAGGCAGTCGCCGATCGCCGCCTGCAGCGACGCGGCGAGATCGGCGACGTCGCCGGGCGCGAGCGCGCCCGTATCATCGGCGAGCGACGCCGCCTGCCGGCTGAGCGCCGTCTTGAGGCCGGAGAAGGAGAAGTCGCAGCCGGGCCGGCCCAACAGCGGACGCGGCAGGGGAAAGCGCGCGGCATCGCCCGACCGCGCCCGGCGCTCGATGGCGGGGCCGCCGGGATAGCCCAGCCCCAGCAGCTTCGCGCCCTTGTCGAAAGCCTCGCCGACGGCGTCGTCAATGGTGGTGCCGAGGCGGCGGTAGCGGCCGACGCCCTCGACGACCAGCAGCTGGCAATGCCCGCCCGAGACCAGCAGCAGCAGATAAGGAAAATCGAGCGGCGCCTCAAGACGCGGCGACAGGGCATGGCCTTCGAGGTGATTGACGGCGATGAAGGAAATATGGCGGGCGAGCGCGATCGCCTTCGCCTCCATGACGCCGACGAAGACGCCGCCGATGAGGCCCGGGCCGGCGGTGGCGGCGACGCC
>JASHRZ010000345.1 GCA_030037055.1 Alphaproteobacteria bacterium | reverse complement strand
TGCTTCTGCGCGATTCGCTCTTCCGTCTCGGCCGAGGATTTTCGCGCCGCCGCCGAACGTGATTGTGAGCCAGACTATGCAGCGGCGTATGACAATCGCGGGAAGGGGCTCATGCGGTCGAAGCCCATATTCTCACCTGAGACGAAGGGCTTGGGGCGACGGATCGGGCGGCTGGGTGGCGCTGCCGCGGAAGACGGTTGGCGCGCCTTGGGGCGCAGTTTGCGGGGCTTCGTTGCTCGCCTTTCCCGGCATGGTTGGGCCCACATTTCCCGGCGTGTTGGGACTTGCATTTGCCAGCCCGTTTGCGGGCGGCTCGCGGGGCAGCTCATAGGTAACTGAACCAGCGGTTGAACTCCCCGAGGTGACAAAGAACGCGCCCACAGCGTCGACTTCTTGCGCCACGTGAACGCAGGCCATTCCCTTATCGCGAAGCGTGCACAGTGCAACCTGCCCGGTGCGCTGGTCCAAGCGCCAGACACCTGCGCCGCCCGGTGCCTCCACCATCGCATACCGGTTCTGGTCGGCGGCTCCCTGCAGATGCGTCGTCGCGAAGTGGTCGGCGGCGACCACCGCCGCCGCAGCAAGCGCGAACGAACTCAGAACGATTGCCCAAGGTAAGTCCATGACGGGTCCCCCGATTAGGCGCACGCTTGCGCCGCACTCCGCTAACAGGCCAGCGAGAGTTTCGCAGTAATCGCCGCTGACCGTGGGCCATCCGGCCGGAAGTTATTCGCTGTCTTCCCGTCACTCAGAATCGCCCCCCGTGTTTCGTCGTCCTTGAACCAGACCCTGCGAATTCCACCGATCATTACAGATATGAGCATGAAAATTAACCATAGTATTTGGGATTGCCGGCCCGATGCCATTCGTAACGGGTCAGAAACTTTTCGCGACTAGGTTGCCCCATGCATACAGTTGTCGGATCGGTTGGGAATGCAACCAGAGGACGCTCGGATATTGCGGCGCATGGCGGTTGACTATCGGCGGCAAGCCGAGGCGGCGACGGATCGCCGCGTTCGCCGCCACCTGCTCCAACTGGCTGCTTACTGTGAAGAGCTGGCGGCCGCCATCGACAAGCGATTGAAGAAAGATACCGAGTAGCCGGCTGCGTTCATGCCCGAATGACCGGCTGGGGAGCGGGTGGGCGCACCGCACCGAGGCCGAGCTTGTCAGTGGCCGCCGCTCCCAAGACGCGCCGCTCACGGTCTTGCCGAAGCCTTCGAACGCGAAACAGATCACTTGCCAGCGCCGGCAACAGCGGTGACACTGCTTCTCTGAAGGCGGGAAGGAAGCGTCAATGCGAGGCGTGGGGCTTTTGGGGTGCTTTTGGCTTCTTTCTGCATGCGCCGCAGGTCCTGGCCCACTCGTCCAGTCATGCGAAGAATGGGGGCTTACTCCGGGTACGCCGGCATACCAGAAGTGCCTGAACGCCAAACAAAACCGACAGAACGCCGCCGCAAGATCGGTGGAGGATACAGTGCGGGCCGTCGACGTCATCAACTCGGCCAGATAGCTGGCTCGATGACGCAATCTCGGTGCTTCGAGCGAGGGCGTATCGGTTGTTTGCCGGGGAGGGCGGCCATTACCGCGGGATGCTGATTTTGCCGATGGCGTGATCCGCCGGCGGTTGCGTCTGCTCGGCGGGTCGATTGATCGATATCGTGACCACCGCTGGAGGAACAGGCTCTGCGCCGCGCGTCCGTGTCGAGTAGGTCCAGGCTCTTCCCGGACCTTCTGCCGGCGTGGCCGGCGTGGCTTTTGGCGAAACAGAGAAGCGGCACCGGGGAGAGCGGCGCATGTCGCGACGTGAGCCGTTGGCGCATGGAGCGTCAGCAGCGTGCGGCAACCCTCAAGGGCCGGTGTGCGCGCTCGTCGGTTGTCGGGAACGGCGATCATCGGTCACCGCATCCGATCGAACGGGTCGTCCAGGTCAAACCGGAGCGTGTCGCGGGTGATCTCGGCAATCCAGCGCCAGCGAGCGGCTTCCCGCGGATCACCACGCGAGAGTGCTTTCAACGACTGATGCACGGCATAGGAGGTGGCCCTCTCGCCGAAATGGTTGATTAGGAGCCGAGCCAGGGAGCGGGCATCCTGCGGCGGCTGAACTCGTTTTTTTTCTTGGGCGTTGGAATGGGTCATGTTCAACGGGTGGCTTGGCTTCCGCCGACTAAAATCCTGTCGCGCAGTGGGATACCGCGGCAAACTTGGATGTCATCGCCGGATTCCGTGACCGCCCATACGCCGATTGCCTCCGTCATGACGCGCCAACCCATGGTCCCCGCGCGCGATATTTGCGCGAGCGCCGGTTGTTGGACCGCTTACGACGGCGGCGCCGGCAGCCATCCAATAAGCGCGGATAAATGGGAGAACAGAGCATCGTTGGGAGCGAGCGTCAGTTCGCCAATCGTGAGCGCGAATGTGAAACACAAGAACATCCCGACATACAGATAGACCCTCAACAGCGTCAACATCGCCATCTCCTTCGCGATGGGCCTTGGAATTTGAGACAAGAGCACCGCGCATTGCAAGTTCGACTCGTTATCAAGGCGTGTCAGTGGCGAGTCGACTCGGCCAATGAAAGAGATGCCGAGCAAATCGGCCCGCAAATCCGCGGCCGGACTCGCTCGCTTCGAGCGCGAATCGACGCGCCCGGTTTCGTTTACAAGCAAGTTCTTCGGCCGGACCGGAGGGGTCTGGCCCGACATTCACGTTGCAGTCTTTCGCAGCGGACCTGTTACCCGATGCCGGATCGCGGCTATGCCGCCGCGAGTCGCCGCCGCAGGCCTGTCGGCCGCGCAGTTGCCGAAAATGCGACTCGCCGGACAGGTCACGACAGGCTCAACCGACTCGGAATTAACGGCTTCATTTCACAGACAATGTCGCGTTTGCGACGATGCCGCTACGTGCGAGTTGCCAGGATGGCGCGCCGCGTCTAAGGTCGCTCCAGCTTCAAATTCGAGAGGTCCTCACCCCGAATGGCGCGGGGCATTATGAGCCAGGCATACGTGCGATACGTTTCTCAATTCGAAATGCGAGCGCCAACGCGGCCAGACGATCATGACTGAGCAGGTGTCCTCCTCCGGCAACGGCGCTTTCGGCCAAGTCGCGACAGACTTCGCGATGTTCGATACCGAAGCGCACTATGTGCAAATCGCCAGCGAGATCCGCGCAACTTTGGCGGAGGGCGACGGATTTGTGCTGGTGAGCGGCAGCCCGCCCCCGAGCGGACCGCGCTTGGCCCGCGCGCTGAGCGATGCGGCGCTGTCGTGCCATGCAACCCTGATCGAGTGCGATCCCGGCTCGAGCTTTGAGGCGATCGTCCGGACCTATGCGGCGGAATTGGGGATCAGACTCCCGCCGGGCGATGCGCACCAGCAATGGACCCTTCTCGCGACGATGATGCGTCCGCGCAAGGGAGTCCTCTACGCGGTGCTGCTTGACCACGCGGAGCGGCTCGACGACGACGTGCTCGAAGACCTCGCGCGCACCGCGAGTCCGGCGGCCGGCGCTCCAATCGTGCTTGTCGCCGCCGAGACGCTGGCGCAGCGTCTTGAGGATTCCGCGCGAGCGTCGGTGAAGGCTGCGCTGCGCCGCCACCGCCGCTTTCGCGAGCTCGCAACGGACGAGGTCGCGGCCTTCATCCGCTTTCAGACCGATAGATTCAGCGGCCCCTACCGCGACGTGTTCACGCCGGAAGTTATCCGGCTGATTGCCGCGCGCGCCGGCGGCGACCCCGTTATCGTGAACAAATTGGCGCACTCCATTCTCGATGCGACGCGCGGGATCAATCCCGCACTCCTGGCGGGACTGCGCATCCGCGGCATTCGCGAGGATGCGCGCGGCGACACCGAAATCGATCTGGGGTTGGCGCTGCGATCGTCCGCTGCCCGGCGCGTCGAGCCCGCCCCCCCGGCGACGCCCCCGCGCCCAAGCGAACCTCCGCCTCTGCGCGTGGAGGCGCCGGCGGAGCGGCGCGTGGGAGCAGCCGCCGCTGCGTCGCCAGCGATCGAGCCCGCTGCCTCGGTCGCGGCGAGCCGCCCCGCGGGGGAGATAAATCGGACGAGAGCGCGGCGGTTGCGGCCGTTGATTTCGGCCGTGCGCGCCGTAGCCGCTGTCGTCCTGGTCATCGCCATAGCCTTTGGCGCGCGACAGCTGTCCATTTATTTGTCGGGCCCCGAGGGTCTCGAAAGCTGGAAAGCGATATTCGCCGGCGCTGAGCGCGCGCGAACCGTGCCGATCGCTCGAGAGGCCGGTGAGGCCCCTTCCGAGCAACCCGGCTTGAACACCGAGACCAGCGTCGCTCTTGCACCGCCAGAGACGCCGGCGCCAGCCGCGGCGGTTCCGGCGGAGGCTCCCGCGATTCCGCACCCCGAGGCAACGGTCCCGCCCACGAGCGTTCCGAGCGGGCCGCCGCCAGCGCCGGCCACGGCCGCTGCAGGTGGCGAGGCGACGCGGGCCTTGGCTGCCCTCGAGCCGTCGGCCGGCACGCCGTCCGAGCCGTCGGCCTCTTCGGGTCCCTCGACCGCTGGCGGTAGCGCTGCGTCATTGGCTACGCTGTCAAAGAGCGAAGACGGCACTCAGCCGAAGGGTGATAGAGCGGCGGCGGCGCCCGCGGTTTCGCCCGCGCTCGGACCGGCAACGGCCGACACCGCCATTCTGGTCAGCCGCGGCGAACAGATGCTGGCGGCCGGCGACATCGTGGGAGCCCGACAATTCTTCGACCGGGCCGTGGCCCGCGGCGATGCGGAGGGCGCTTGCGGCCTCGGCAAGACCTACGATCCGCTGGTTCTGCGCCAGCTCCCGGTCATCGGCTTCGCGCCCGATCCGGGGAAGGCGGCGGGGTGGTACAAACGGGCCGCTGACGCCGGCAGCCGCGAGGCATCTCAGCTGCTGGAGCGCCTGCAAGCGGTTTTTCCTTCATGACCGCCGCGGGCCCGCCTGCGGAAAGCGAGAGAGGATGCGATCGACGCCGTCACGATTGCGCATAGCCGCCGCGATTTTCGCGGTTCTTTCGGCAGTGAGCGTGAATTTCGGCGTCCTGGCCGAGACGCCCGCGGAGCGCACGAGCCGGGGCTTGCTGCTTCTGATGACGAGCGGCGGCGTGGGGACGGCGGTTGAAACGGCGCAGGACCTCGCCAGCGTCCTGGACGAGACCTCCGGCCGTGGCCTCGTCGCCCTGCTCGGCGCCGGCAGCGTTCAGAACGTCATCGATCTCAGGGAGATGCGCAATCTCGATTTCGCCGTCGTCCAGGCGGACGTGCTCGACTTCGTGAAACGCCAGAACCTGGTGCCAGGGATTGAAAATTCGGCGACCTACGCGGCGAAGCTTTACGGCACGGAGCTTCATCTGCTGGCGCGTGCGGACATCGGCGCCGTCGATGAGCTCGCCGGCAAGCGGGTGATCTTTTGCGGCGGCGCGACGGTGACCGGACCCTCCGTGCTGTCTCTGCTAAAGATCACGGTCGATCCGCTGGTGGACAACGAGGTGTCTGCGCTCAGGCGGCTGATGGCGGGGGAAGTTTCCGCAGTGGCCTATACCGCAGCGAAGCCGAGCTCGTTCTTCCGGGCGCTCGATGGCGGGACGCTGCATTTCCTGACGATCCCGCTGACCCCCGACATCGCTCTTGCCTTTGTGCCGGCGCAACTGACGGCCGAGGACTATCCGCGGCTTGTCCACGCCGATCAGCCGGTCGATACCGTCGCGACGACCGAGGTTCTGCTCGTCGCAGGCATGCAGGCGGGTACCGAGCGTTATCAGAGCGCCGGCCGGTTCGTCGAAGCTTTTTTCTCGAAGCTGCCGGAGCTGCGCCTCGCGCCGCACCATCCGAAATGGGCCGAGGTGAATCCCGCGGCGGATTTGCCGGGATGGAAGCGCTTCCCGCCAGCCGAGGCCTGGCTCAAGCGCAATGCCGTCGCCGGTGCGACGTCGCTCGATGCCAAGGACATGCGCCATGTCTTCACCAAGTTTCTTGAGGAGCGCGCCAGACACGCAGACGGCTATGCGGCGCGAGACAACGCGACACCTGCGATCGGCCCCGATCGGTCCGGCGCAGGCGCGCCGGCTGAAAATCCCCTACGGCCGTGAGAGTGCCGATGCCGCCGGCCACCGATCGCAGGCTTTCGCAGGCGTGACGATGAAGTCGGCATGGTTCCTGGTAGTCGTTTCGTTCTCGCTGCTGCTCGGCGGCGCGTCTCCCTCGCGCGCGCAATTTTCCCACAACGACCTGCCGGCTGGGTTGACGGGCCGCAGCCTCGCTCGCCTGGCGAACGACGTCGTCGGCAGGTTGCGAGCGACGGCGGCGCAGCTCGACGACGAGGCGGCTCCTCAGGCTAGCGGCGTGGCGGAGGAGCTGGCGAACCGGCTCGACGCGTTCGGCGTCGTCGTCGCCGATCGGCTCGATGCGCCGTTGCGCGCTTTCAGCCTGGAGTCGCAGGCGCTCGCGGCGCGGATCTATGATGCCGCCGTCCGGTTGCGCGACCTGGTCGACCGTCACCAGCAATGCCTCGGGCTTGACGATGCGCTGTTCCTCTCGGGAGTGCGCACCATCGTCGCGGATTTGCGCGGCAGCGCGAAGGACCTGCCGGGCGATCGTCCGCAGGCTCAGTCGTTTGTCTTCGCCGGTCATTTGCTTCCCTTCGTCACCCCCCAGGAGGGCGGCCGTTTCACCGTTAGCGGGCACGGCCTGTGGCGAGACGCGCCGCCCGAGCTTCGGCTGCAGACCCAGGAGGGCAATGTGGTGGCGACGCTCCAGCCGGAGCGGGACAACGATGACGACGCATTCTCGGCGCGCCTGGAGCCAAGCCTCGTTGCGGCCAACGCCGGAGCCTGCCTCGCGCTTGCCGCCACCATCACGACAAAGCGCGATATCCTGTTCGTCTACAGGAAAAGCGAGCGCACCGAACTGCTCCTGCCGATGTGCATGCCGTCGGCTTCCGCGGCGAGCTGGATGATGTCGGCGAACATCCGTTCCGATCCGGCGAAGGAAGTCGTCTCGGGCGCGGCCGGCGCCAAGACGGTCTATTTCGAAAATACGTCTTGCGCGGATCGCCAGACGATCAGCGCGAGGCTCGTCTGGGACGGGTTGACGGCCGACGAAAGGCTCACGAGCGTTGCCTGGAGCGCGGGCGATCTCGCGAGGGGCAATAATCACGTGACCGTCGCCTTGGATGGCAGCCATGCCATCGCGGTGAGCGGCTGGCTGGACAAGGCGACCTGCATCGACGGCTCCCCCAAGCCCAAATTGCTCTACTCGACCGTCTTTCAGGCCAGCGTCAATCCCTCCTATGCGAGGACGCGCGCCGCGCCAGACGAGGGTTCGGCGACCACTGCGGCGGTGGCGCCCTCGTTCCCGGAGACGAAGTTCTGCGTCGACTTGAGAAAAGCCTCGCAGACGCCGAGCACGGAATGGTGGTTTTCCATTCTGCAGCGGCGCACGCCTGAAGCAGGCGAGGCGGCGCCCGCCGCGGGTTCGCTTTATGAAAGCCGCCACGTGATATCGACCGGCAGCGCGCCGGTGAGCGACAACGCCAAGGCTGCGGGCTACGACATCGAAGCTTCGTTCGATCCGCGGGTCGTCAACGGCAAGGTGAGGATGTGCGCCGCCGTAAAGATCCCCGAAGCTTGTCGGTATTAGCGGCTCGCGGTTCGATCGCCGCTCTTCACGACCCGGCCCGTGCCCGCAGCTCCCGCCGCGGCGTCTCGCCGTCGCGCGCGGCGCCCCGCCGTCGCACCGGCTGCGCCGGCGATCCGTAGCAGATCATCGCCGCCGGCAGATCGTGAAAGACGCTGCTGCGCGCGCCGACGACGGCCGCGTCGGATACGGTTATTCCCGGCGCGACAAAGACATCGCTGGCGAGCCAGCACTGCGAGCCGATATGGATCGGCAGGGCGACTATGGCGAATTCCGCGCTTTCGGGATCGTGGCTTCCGGTGCAGAGATAGCAGCGCTGCGAGACCACGCTATGCGCGCCGATGTGGATTTCCGCGAGCGAGTAAAGCACCGCATGATCGCCAATCCAGCTGTGGTCGCCGATCGAGACCTTCCAGGGATAGGTGATCTCGACCGACGGGCGGACGAGCACGCCGCGGCCGATGCTTGCGCCGAAAAGCCGCAGCAGAAAGCGGCGCCAGCCATAGAAGATCTGCGGAGAGTGACGGAAGAGGGTTGCCTCGACCAACCACCAGAGCTGAACGAGCGCCGCGCTGCGCCCGCGGAAGCGCTCGGGCAGGCTAAATCGGCCAAGATCTTGATAAGGACCAACGTTCATGCGGGGTCCTAACTAACGCGTCGGACATATATCACATTTTTTCCGGCGCCGAAGCAAGCATTGGCCGCTGCACCGTTAACCTTAACCGAACTTCGCGCATTCGACGCGGCGATTTCGAGTCGGCGCGAAGCAAGTCGTTGATGGGAAAGGATAGGGTTTGTGAAGCTGTCGCAGATGCGGCTGCGCCGGCCGCGCCAATGGGGCGCGTGTTGGCTGGCGCTGCTGCTGTGGCGGGAGTTTGGGCTGGACCGGTTCTGGGCGGAGCGGGTGCCGGCGAGCCGCAAGGGGACGCGCTGGGACCAGGTGCTGTTCGTGCTGGTGGCGTACCGGCTGATTGCGCCAGGCAGCGAGTGGCGGCTGCACCGCGAGTGGTTCGAGAAGAGCGCGCTCGCGGATCTCTTGGGCCGACTTCGGACTGGCCCAGAG
>JASHRZ010000344.1 GCA_030037055.1 Alphaproteobacteria bacterium | reverse complement strand
CCGCCTCGGTGAAGCCGGCGATCTGACCGGTGTCCTCGCTTGGGAAGAAGCCTTTCGGCACGACGGCGAAGAGATACCCCGAAGCCGCGATCAGCATGATCGTCACGAACAGCGTCGTGCGCCGCCACCGCAGCACCCTGACGAGGCCCCAGCGGTAGCCGCGGAAGAGCGCCTGGAAGCCGCCGTCGGCCGCGCGATAGAACAGGTTGTGGCGGGCGTCGTGGCGCACCGGCTTCAGGAGGCGCGAGCACAGCATCGGCGTCAGCGTCAGCGACACCAGCCCCGAGATCAGGATCGTCATGCTGATGGTCACCGCGAACTCGCGGAAAACGCGGCCGACCACGCCGCCCATGAACAGCACTGGTATGAACACCGCCACCAGCGACAGCGTTATCGAGAGGATGGTGAAGGCGATCTCGCGCGAGCCGCGGAAGGCGGCGTCGAGCACGCGTTCGCCGTTCTCGACGTGGCGCACGATGTTCTCGAGCATGACGATGGCGTCGTCGACGACGAAGCCCACCGAGAGCGTCAGCGCCATCAGCGACAGGTTGTCGATGGAATAGCCCAGGACGTACATGCCGGCGAAGGTGCCGATGACCGAGACCGGCAGCGCCAGGGCCGGGATGATCGTCGCCATGACGCTGCGCAGGAACATGAAGATCACCAGCACGACGAGCACGACGGTGAGCATCAAGGTGAACTGCACGTCGTTGACCGACTGGCGGATCGACACCGAGCGGTCGTTCATCACTTCGAGCTGAACGGACGGCGGAATCTGCTGGCGGAACACCGGCAGCAGCGCCTTGACGCTGTCCACCACCGCGACGGTGTTGGCGTCGGGCTGGCGCAGCACCGCGAGCACGACGCAGCGCCTGCCGTTGTACCAGCCGGCGACCTTGGTGTTCTCGACGCTGTCGACGACGGTCGCGACGTCGCCGAGCCGCACCGGCGCGCCGTTGCGGTAGGCGACGATGATCGGGCTGTAGTCGGCGGCGTGCGCTAGCGTTCCGGTCGCCTGGACGGTGAAGCCCTGATGCAGTCCGTCGAGCGTGCCCACCGGCGTGCTCGAGTTGGCAGCGGCGACGGCGCTCATGAGATCGTCGAGGGTGAGCCCCCTGGCGGCCAGCGCCTCGGGATTGGCCTGGACTCGCACGGCGAATTTCGCCGAGCCGAATACCTGCACCTGCGCCACGCCGGGCAGCATGCCGATGCGCTCGGCCATCAGCGTCTCGGCGTACTCGTCGACCTGATAGAGCGGCAGCGTATCGGAGTTGAGCGTGAGATAGATCACCGGCTGATCCGCCGGGTTGACCTTCTGGAAGCTCGGCGGCGTCGTCATCTGCGTCGGCGGCGGCAGGAACCTCGCCGCCGCTGTCATCGCCGCCTGCACGTCGAGCGCCGCGCCGTCGATATTGCGGTCGAGGTTGAACTGCATGGTGATGGCGCTGACCCCCTGGCCGCTGGTCGACACCATGGAATCGAGGCCGGCGATGGTGGTGAACTGGCGCTCGAGCGGCGTCGCCACCGTGGAGCCCATCGTGTCCGGGCTCGCGCCGGGCAGCACGGCGGAGACGACGATGGTCGGGAAGTCGACGCGCGGGAGCGCCGCCACCGGCAGCAGCCGGTAGCCGAACAGGCCGAAGACGACGAAGGCCAGCATCACCAGCGTCGTCATCACCGGACGACGGATGCAGAGTTCCGGCAGGTTCATGACGGGCTGCCGCGAGCGGGCTCGTGCTCGGCGGAGCGGATCTCGACGCGGCTGCCGTTGCTGAGGCGCAGCTGGCCGTCGATGACGACGCGCTCGCCGGGCGCGAGGCCGCTTTCGATGATGCTCCGGCCGTCGATGGTGCGGGTGACCCGGACCTTGCGCGCCTCGGCGGTGTCGTCGTTCTTGACGATGAAGACGAAGGGCTCGGCCTGGCCGATCTGCACAGCCGCCTGCGGCACCACCAGCGCATCGGCCTCGGTGGCCAAGGTGAGGGAGACGTTGACGAACTGGCCCGGCCACAGCCGCTCGTCCTGGTTCTCGAAGATACCGCGCAGCGCGATGGTGCCGGTGGCGGCGTCGACGGTGTTGTCGAAGAAAGCGAGCTTGCCCTCGGCCGGCTTGCCCTTGTCGCCGGCCGGCAGGGCGCTCACTGCGACCGGGCCCGTCGCCAGCGCGGCGCGGATTGCCGGCAGCTCGCGCTCCGCCAACGAGAACAGCACATAGATCGGCTTCACCTGGTTGAGCGTGAGGAAGGGAACGTCATTGGCCTTTACGTTGTTGCCGACCTTCGCGGTCACCATACCGAGCCGGCCGTCGATGGGCGCGGTGATGGTGTAATAGGTCAGCAGCACCTTAGCGTTCTCGAGCGCTGCCTCGTCGGCCCTGACGCTCGCCTCGAGCGCCAGCACGGTGGTGACGGCGGTGTCGTATTGCTGGCGCGAAACGAAATCCTTGGCCACCAGCGGCGCATAGCGGTCAACATCGCGCCTGGCGTTGGTGAGCTGCGCCTTGTCGCGCACCAGCTGCGCCTCCATCTGGCGGACCTGTGCTTCGGCGGCGCGGGCATCGAGCTGGAAGAGGATGTCGCCCGCCTTCACATACTGCCCGTCCGCGACCTTCACCTCGGCGATCTGCGCGTCGATGCGCGACTTGACGCTGACCGAGGCGATGGTCTGCACCGTGCCGATGGCGTCGAGCCTGACCGGCATCGGCCGGCGCTCGGCAACCGCAACCACCACCGGGATCGCCGGCGGCTGGCGCGGGGCCGTGGTCTGCGAATTCGCCCGCTCGACACTCAGCCCGCGATAGACGATGCCACCGCCGACGAGCAGCGCCAGGAAGGCGATCGCCATTACCACACGCTTCATCGATCCGGCCTTAGCTTGCAGCGCGCCCATAACCCCAAGCTATTATAGGGGATACTTTCTTTCAGGAATACCGTCCCCCAGGAATAACCATTCCAGGGACACGCATGACGGCTTCCGATCCTCGCCGCTGCGGCGAATTTGTAAATCGCCTCCCGCTAACGCTCTGATAACATCGTCGCGCAAAAACACAGAGGCGGCATAAGTTGGAAATCGAGGGAGCAGAGGCGCCCAGAGCGGGTTTCGCGAACGCGGTGCGCGTGCTTCGCATCCGCAATTATGGCGTGTACACCGCCGGCAACTCCATTTCGCTGATCGGTACCTGGATGCAGCGCGCCTCGGTGCTTTGGCTTGCCTGGGCGCTCGCTCATTCCACCATCTGGCTGGGCATCGTCAGCGTCGCCGATCTGCTGCCCACCCTGGCGCTGAGCCCAATTGCCGGGCTGCTCGCCGACCGGGTCGACCGGGTGCGGCTGATCCGCCTCACCCAGGTGATCGCCATGACGCAGGCGGTGCTGCTGGCGGCGCTGACCTATACCGGCCTCATCACAATAGAGCTTCTCTTCCTATTGACCCTGGTGCTCGGCGCCGCCAACGCCGTCAACCAGCCGGCGCGGCTCGCGCTTATTCCCAACCTCGTCGACCGCGCCAGCCTCGCCTCGGCGGTGGCCGTCAACGCCCTGGTCTTCAACAGCGCCCGCTTCCTCGGTCCGGCGGCGGCTGGCATCGTCATCGATCGCGGCAGCGTCGGCCTCGCCTTCGCCCTCAATGCCGCGACATATGTTCCCTTCATCGCGGCCCTGGCGCGGATCAAGCTCATTCCCGACGCCGCGTCGCTGGCGCGCGCGGCGCGGCGCGAGTTCGTCGGCGACACGCTTGCCGGCTATGTCTACGCGCTGCGCCATCCCGGCATCGGCCGCATGATCCTGCTCTTCGCCGTGACCACCTTCAGCCTGCGCGGCTTCATCGAGATGTTCCCGGGCTTCGCCGATCTCGTCTTCGCCCGCGGCCCGGTGGGCTATACCTGGCTCACCGCGACGCTCGGCCTCGGCGCTGTCATGGGCGGCTTGTGGATGGTGCGGCGCCCCGGCATTCACGGCCTCACCGCGCTCATTATTGGCCATACCAGCCTTGTCGCCTTGTCGGCGCTGGGCTTCACCGCGACGGCCAGCTACTGGGTAGCGATCGCCTGTGTCTTCATTTGCGGCTTCTCGCTGGTGACCACCGGCATCAGCGCGCAAACGCTCATCCAGAGCGCGGTCGATCCCGCCATGCGCGGCCGGGTGCTGGGCTTCTACGGCATGCTGGTCCGCGCCGGGCCGGCCTTCAACGCGCTGGTGCTGGGCTGGCTCGCTTCGCTCATCGGCCTGCGCCTCTCCGTCGCGGTCGGGGCGCTGGTGTGCCTCGCCTATTGGGCCTGGGCGCGGCTCAGGCAAGGCGTGATGGAGCGGGCGCTCGAGGCCGAGGCGCGCGGCGCCGCCGCCCGATGAGCGCGCTCTTCTGCTTCGGGCTCGGCTACAGTGCCGGCTTCCTTGCGCGCGAACTCGCCGGCGAGGGCTGGCGGATAGCCGGCACGAGCCGCGACCGCGCCGCCAGTGCGGACGGGTTCACGATCCACCGTTTCTGTCGCGGCTCGCCGCTCGCCGATGCCGCGGCGGCGCTTGCCGGCACGACGCATCTCCTGCTCTCGATACCGCCGGACGCGGCGGGCGATCCGGTGCTGTCCGAGCATGGCGGCGACATCGTCGCGCTCGGCGGGCTGCGTTGGCTCGGATATCTCTCGACCACCGGCGTCTATGGCGACCGCGGCGGCGGCTGGGTCGACGAGACCTCGGCGATTCAGCCCAGCGGCGAGCGCGGGCGGCGCCGGGCCGTTGCCGAGGCGGGCTGGCTCGATCTTCACCGCCGCCACGGCCTGCCGGTGCACGTCTTCCGGCTGGCGGGCATTTACGGCTCCGGGCGCAACGCGCTCGAGACGGTGCGCCAGGGCGGCGCGCAGCGCATCGACAAGCCGGGCCAGGTGTTCTCGCGCATCCATGTCGCCGACATGGTCCAGGCGCTGCGTGCCTCGATGGCGCGGCCCGATCCAGGCGCGGTCTACAATGTCTGCGACGACGATCCCGCGCCGCCGGAGGCGGTGATCGCCTATGCCTGCCGCCTGCTCGGCGTGCCGTCGCCGCCGCTAGTGCCGCTCGACCGGGCCGCTCTCTCGGCGATGGCGCGCAGCTTCTACGACGACAACAAGCGCGTCGCCAACCGCCGGCTCAAAGAGGAGCTGGGCCTGCGGCTGCGCTATCCCTCCTTTCGCGACGGGCTCGACGCGCTCGCTCGCGAGATCTCAGCCGCAAGCTGAGAGCTCGTCGGCCAGGGCCGCGATCATCCGCTCCAGCAGCGCCAGATCGCGCTCGCCCGAGAGACGGTGGTCGCCCTCCTTGACCAGCGTTACGGTCACGTCGCGGCTTGCGAGCTGCTCGGCGAGCGCCAGGCTGGTCCGCCATGGCACGTCGGGATCGTGCATGCCGTGCAGCAGCCGCACGGGGCAGGCGATGGGGATGGGGCTTCCCATCAGCAAATGGCGGCGGCCGTCCTCGATCAGCTTCCGCGTGATGAGATAACCGTCTTCGCTGTATTGCGAAGGCAGCCGCGCCACGCCGTCGCGCAGGATCTGTTGCCGCAGTTCCGGCGGGAAACCTGCCCACATCAGCGCTTCGGTCGCGTCGGGCGCGGCGGCGATGCCGACGAGTGCCGCAACGCGCTCGGGCCGGGCCAGCGCCAGGAGCAGCATGAGCCAGCCGCCAATGCTGGAGCCCACCAGGATTTGCGGGCCATGCGTCAGCCGGTCGAGCACGGCGAGCGCATCCTCGCGCCAGCGCCCTATCGTCGCCTCGGCGAAATCGCCCGAGGAGGCGCCGTGGGCGAAATAGTCGAAGCGGAGATAGGCCTGAGCGCGCTCGGCGCAGAAAGCATCGAGCCGGCGCGCTTTGGTGCCGGTCATGTCCGACATGAAGCCGCCAAGGAAGATGATGCCGGGGCTCTTGCCCTCGCGGCGATGGTAGGCGATTGTGGCGCCATCCTCGCGTGTTAAGATGCGGGGCTCGGGCTCGCCGGGGTTCGGCGTCGACAACCAGGTCATCGCATTCGCGCTCGTTCATGACGATGAAGGCCGAGACTAGCACCGCGGCGGCGGCGGCGGGAACCCGCCCGCCGGCGGTGCTGCAGATATTGCCGCGCCTCGTCACCGGCGGCGTCGAGCGCGGCACGGTCGAGGTGGCGACGGCGCTGGTGGCCAGCGGCTGGAAGTCGGTGGTGGCGTCCGAAGGCGGACCGATGGTGCGCGAGATCGAGCGCGCGGGCGCGCGGCACGTGGAGCTGCCGCTCGCGTCGAAGAATCCCTTCACCATGCGGCGCAACGTCGCGCGGCTGGCGCAGCTCATCCGCCGCGAGCGCGTCGACATTCTGCATGCACGGAGCCGCGCTCCGGCTTGGAGCGGGCTTGCCGCCGCGCGCCGCACCGGCTGCCATTTCGTCACCACCTTCCACAACGCCTATGGCGACGACAATTGGATCAAGCGGCGCTACAACGCGGTGATGGCTCAGGGCGAGCGCGTCATCGCCATCTCGCGTTTCGTTGCCGAGCGGGCGATGACGGTCTACGGCGTGTCGGCGGAGAGGCTCAGGATCATCGAGCGCGGCGTCGATTTCGGACGCTTCGACCCCGAGCGCGTCAGCGCCGAACGCGTCATCCGGCTGGCGCGCGAATGGCAGTTGCCCGACGGCGTGCAAGTGGTGATGCTGCCGGGGCGGCTGACGCGCTGGAAAGGCCAGCTCGTGCTCGTCGACGCGGTGGCGCGCCTGGAGCGCCGCGATCTCCGCTGCCTACTCGTCGGCACCGGCGAAGGTCGCTACCGCCATCAACTGATCGAGACCATCGCGCGCCGAGGGCTGGGCGGGCTCTTCCGGATCATCGAGGATTGCCGCGACATGGCCGCCGCTTACATGCTCGCCGATGTCGTCGTCTCCGCCTCGACGCGGCCCGAAGGTTTCGGCCGGATCATCGCCGAGGCGCTGGCGATGGGGCGACCGGTCGTCGCCACCGATCATGGCGGCGCGCGCGAGATCTTGCGCGGCGGCGAGACCGGCTGGCTGGTGCCGCCCGGCGATCCCGACGCGCTCGCCCGGGCGATTGCCGGCGCGCTGGCGCTGTCGCCGGCCGAGCGCATGAACCTGGCGCAGCATGCCATCGCCCACATGCGCGCGCATTTCACCACCCAGGCGATGACCGACCGGACGCTTGCGGTCTATGCCGAAATCCTGTTCCCCGGAGCGGCCGAGGCCGATCCATCGGGGCCGGTGGCGGCATAGGAGATGGTATGCGTCGCTACACACATCGCTCGACAATGTTCCCCTTCCTCCCTTGAGGGGGAGGTCGACCGCGCGCGGCGCGGATGGGTGGGGGAAGACCCCAGGCTCCGCATCCTGCTGGGATTGTTCTCAGCCATCGCCGCTGCTGCGGGCACTTCTCGACGCACCGCGCGCAAATCCCCCCATCCGCCCGAGGCCTGCGGCCTCGGGCACTCTCCCCCTCAAGGGGGGAGGGGCGCATCGTTTTCGAACTAGGCTGCAAACCGACGCAACATGCGCATCCTGGTCATCAAGCTCGGCGCGCTCGGCGATTTCGTCCAGGCAATGGGTCCGGCGGCGGCGATCCGCGCGCATCACCTGGGCGACGAGATTACGCTGCTCACCACCGCGGCCTATGCCGAGCTCGCGCGCGCGGCGCCCTATTTCGACCGGGTGCTAATCGACGAGCGGCCGGACGTGCTCGATCTTGCCGGCTGGTGGCGGCTGCGGCGGATGCTGCGAGAGCCGCGCTTCGAGCGGGTCTACGATCTCCAGACCTCCGACCGGTCGAGCTTTTATCATTGGCTGATGGGAGGACCGCCCTGGTCGGGCATCGCCCGCGGCGCATCGCTGCCGCACCGCAATCCGCGGCGCGACCTCTTGCACACCATCGATCGCCAGGCCGAGCAACTGAAGCTTGCCGGCATCGAAGATGTGAAGCCGCCCGACCTCAGCTGGGCGGCGCGCGACATAACGGCTTTCGCGCTGCCCGAGCGGCTGCTGCTGCTGGTGCCGGGAGGTTCGGCGCACCGGCTGAGGAAGCGCTGGCCGATCGAGAAGTTCGCGGCGCTCGCCGTGCTAGCGGCCCGGCATCGGCTGACGCCGGTGGTGCTGGGCGGCGCGCAGGAGAAATCGCTCGGCGCGGTCATCGCCGAGCGTTGCGCCTCGGCGCGCGACCTTACCGGCCGCACCAGCTTCCGCGAGATCGTGGCGCTCGGCGAGATCGCACGCCATGCCGTCGGCAATGATACCGGACCGATGCATCTCATCGCCGCCGCGGGCTGTTCCGTCACGGTGCTCTACTCGGCCGAATCCGATCCCGCGCTTACCGCGCCGCGCGGCGCGCGCGTCACGATCCTGCGGCGGCCCGATCTCGCCGCGCTCGGCGTCGAGGAGGTTGCCGCGACCATCGCCTTCGGCTAAATCGCTTGGCCCATGAGTTCCGTCAACATCACCCTCCCCGACGGAAAGGTTAAAAACTTTCCCGGGCCGGTGACGGGCGCCGAGATCGCCCAGTCGATCGGTCCCGGCCTTGCCAAGGCGGCGCTCGCGCTTAAAGTCGACGGCGAGGCGCGCGATCTTGCCCATCGCATCGAGCACGACGCGAAAGTGGCGATCCTCACGCGAGAGGCGCCCGAGGCGCTGGAGATCCTGCGCCACGACGCGGCGCATGTCCTGGCCGAGGCGGTGAAGGAACTCTATCCCGAGACGCAGGTGACCTTCGGGCCCGCCACCGACACCGGCTTCTATTACGATTTCGCGCGCGACCAGCCCTTTACGACGGAGGATCTCGGCAGGATCGAGCAGCGCATGCACGAGATCGTCGAGCGCGACGAGGCGATCACGCGCGAGGAATGGGAGCGCGAGCGCGCCGTCGCGTTCTTCGAGTCGATCGGCGAGCGCTACAAGGCCGAATGGATCCGCGAGATCGCCGCCGGCGAGACGATCAGCCTCTATCGCCAGGGCGACTTCGTCGATCTCTGCACCGGGCCGCATCTGCCGTCCACCGGCAGGCTCGGCCATGGCTTCAAGCTGATGAAGGTGGCCGGTGCCTATTGGCGCGGCGATGCCAGGAACCAGCAGCTGCAGCGCGTCTACGGCACCGCCTGGGCCGACGAGAAGGCTCTCAAGCAATACCTCTTCCAGCTCGAGGAGGCGGAGAAGCGCGACCACCGGCGCCTCGGCCGCGAGCTC